>NZ_JBFBGK010000113.1:0-26113 GCF_040684615.1 Streptomyces sp. NPDC089919 | reverse complement strand
CTCCCCCTGGAGGTCGCGTTCCGCGGCGCGGTGATGGCGGTCCGGGGGCCCCGCCGTGCCGGGTGCGGGTCAGGGCGTGCAGGCGGGCAGTCCGGCCGTGTCGCCCTTGCTGATCTTCTGGAGCGCCTTGACGGCGTCGTCGATGGTGGCGACCTTGACCAGGGTCAGGCCGTCGGGGGTGTCCTTGGCCGCGGCGGCGCAGTTCTCGGCCGGGGTCAGGAAGTAGCGGGCACCCGCCTTGCGGGCGCCGATGGTCTTCATCTGGATGCCGCCGATCGGGCCGACCTTGCCGTCGTCGTCGATGGTCCCGGTGCCCGCGATGAACTTCCCGCCGGTGAGGTCCTGCGGGGTGAGCTTGTCGACGATCCCGAGGGCGAACATCAGGCCGGCGCTGGGGCCGCCGACGTCGCTCAGCTTGATGTCGACGGTGAACGGGAAGGTGTGGTCGGTCCCGGCGCGGATGCCGACGATGGCGTGCCCGTCGTCGGGGGCCTTGCCGGCCACGACGGTGACCTTCTCGGTGCCCACCGGCTCCCGGCGGGCCTTCTCGGCGGCCGCCGCCTCCTTGGCGGGCACGACCACGAACTCGACCTTCTCGCCGGGCTTGTGCTTGGTGACGAGGGTGGCCACGTCCCCCGGCTGCTTCACGGGGGTGCCGTCCACGGACCTGATCACGTCACCGGCGTGCAGCCGGCCCTCGGCGGGGCTGTCCTTGACGACGCTGGCGACGACCACCCGCTGGGAGACGGGGATGTTCAGCTCCCGGAGCGCGGCGACCTTGGCGCTCTCCTGGGACTGGCTGAACTCCTCGGCGTTCTCCTGGGTGGACTGCTCGTCCGTCTTGCCGTCCGGGTAGAGGTTCTCGTGGGGGACGACGATGTTGTCGTGGGCCAGCCAGCCGTAGACCGCCTCGACGAGGTTCATGTCGTAGTCGGCGCCGGTGACGCGGACCGTGGTCATGTTGAGGTGGCCGGTGGTCGGGTACGTCTTGTGCCCGGAGATCTGCAGGACCGCCTCGCCGCCTGAGTCCCCCAGGGTGTTCACCGTGGGACCGGGGCTCATCTCGGAGTACGGGACCTTGATGAAGACCCCCGCGCACAGGAGCGCGAACAGCATCAGGGTGGAGGCGAGCATCGTCGCGGTGCGGCGTGGCATGGAACGACAGTACGGGACGCGTCACAGCGCGTCTGAACCGGAGTGGGCCTTCTCGGCCTTGGCCATCGCCTCGCGGAAACGCGCGTATCCCGCGAGTTCGGATATGTCGCCGGAGGTCCGGTCCCGGGCCGCCCAGCTCGCCCATATCGCTGCTCCGACAGCGGCGAACAATGGAATCAGCAGCCACGCCAGTGATGCCATGCCGAGCCTCCCTACCCGTATGACGACCGCGGTTGTGTGTGGACTCCAACGCTGGTCCCCGGGGCGGGGTTACGCAAATCGGTGGGGCCCTCCGGGGTGCCGGAGGAGCCTCGGGAGGGCGCCGCAGGGGTCAGCAGGCGCCGACCCACTCCTCGGTGCCGTCGGCGAACCGCTGGTGCTTCCAGATCGGGACCTCGTGCTTGAGGTCGTCGATGAGCTTGCGGCAGGCCTCGAAGGCCTCGCCGCGGTGCGGGCAGGAGACGGCCACGATCACCGCGATGTCGCCCACGGCCAGATCGCCCACCCGGTGGACGGCGGCCAGCGCCCGGACCGGGTACGCGGCGGCCACCTGCTCGGCGATCTTGCGCATCTGCGCCTCGGCGGTGGGGTGGCAGGAGTAGCCGAGGGAGTCCACGTCGGTGCCGCCGTCGTGGTTGCGGACCGTGCCCACGAAGAGGGCGGTGCCGCCCGCGGCCTCGTCACCGACGGCCTTGTAGACCTCGTCCAGCGAGAGCGGGGTCTCGCGTATCTCCAGCAGCCGGATCGGGTCCGCTGCTGCCTGCTCGCCGGGGTGGTCGAAGTGCGGTGCCATACAGTCCATCGTGCCCTACGCCGCGGACAACGCCCAAGAGGCGTTTCGACCGGGTCGGCAGGCCCCGCGTATGGACGGATCTACAGTCCCCCGGGCCCCTCGGGCCCCCCTGTCACCAGCCCTTTCAGATGCCCCGGCGCTTGCGGGCCCGGCGGACCACCGCGGCGGCGCCCAGCAGGGCGACGGTCGCGCCGGCGGCGCCGGCGGCGGTGGCGTCCTTGCGGCCCAGCCGGCGGCCGGCGACGGTGTGCCGTCCGGAGACCTCCTGGAGCAGTTCGGCCAGCACTTCCTCATTGGTCCAGCGCGGCCGCCAGCCCGCGTCGTGCAGCCGGCTGACGCTGACGACCCACGGGTGCATCGTGTACGCGAGGTCACCGGCCGGGGACGGGGTCAGCCCGATCCGGTGCAGCCGGGCGGCGGCGCCCAGGGCGACCGCGGAGGGCAGCTCCATGCGGCGGATCCCGCTCAGCTCCTCCACCTCCTCCTGCTCCAGCCAGCCCTCGCAGCCCACCGCCAGCTCGCCCTCGACCTTCTCCAGCGCGGCGTACTCCAGCGCGCTGACCAGGTCCTCGACGTGGCAGAACTGCCAGGTGGGGCGGGAGCCGGCCACCACCAGCAGCCGCGGCGACTCGAAGTACCGGGTCAGCGCCGTGTCCGTGCCGCCGACCAGCACCGCGGGGCGCACGACGGTGACGTTGAGTCCGGGGTGGGCGCGCGGCGCCCGGCGGCCCAGCCGCTCGATCTCCAGCAGGTCCCCGACGCCGGTGGCCTCCGCGGTGGCCCGCAGCTCGGCGTCCTCCGACAGCGGGATGTCGTTGTCCGGCAGCGCTCCGTAGACCATCGCGGAGGTGCAGAGCACCACCCGGCGGACCCCGGCCGCCGCGGCGGCGGTCAGCACGGTCTGGGTGCCGCGGACGTTGTACGCCGTACGGGCCGCCGGGTCGGTCTCCAGGTCCAGGTCGAGGGCGAGGTGCACCACGACGTCGGCGCCGCGCAGCTTCTCGGCGATCGCCGGGTCCCGGACGTCGAGGACCTGCCAGGTGGCCTCGGCGCACTCACCGCGCCGCTCGTCGATCGCGAGGACCTGCTTGACCTCGTCGGACTCGACGAGACGCTGGACGAGCGCGGCGCCGACACCCGTGGCGGCACCGGTCACGGCGACCACGGGCCCGCGGGTGCCGTGGTTTCGCCGCTGGCGAACGTCTTCGCCCTGGAGGGGGCCGAATTCGTCGTCGGGCACTGCTCGGGGCTGTGGATCTGGGGAACTCACCGGGCGTCTCCAGCGGTTGTCTTCAGTACGGACGCGTGGTGACGCGTACGGACCAGGTGATGTCCATCCTGCCGCAGGCCGTGAGCCCGCGGAGCACCGAGCCCGGAACCGGGCGGGGTGTCTACGCTGGGTGGTGTTGTCGGACATTGTTGTCGGACCATTGCCGCCGGCACCGGTCGGCGGCCTGACGAGCCGAGGAAACCCGTGAGTGACACCCCATTCGGATTCGGCCTTCCGCCGGAGGAGCCGGAGAGCGGCGACGAGGGCAAGAAGAAGGGCGATCAGGGCGGCCAGGGCGGCCCCGCGAATCCGTTCGGGTTCGGCGGGGCGGGGCTGCCGGGCGGCGCGGACAACCCGTTCGCCGCGATGTTCGGATCGATGAACCCGAACGACCTGGGCGCCGCGTTCCAGCAGCTCGGACAGATGCTGAGCTACGAGGGCGGTCCCGTGAACTGGGACATGGCCAAGGACATCGCGCGCCAGACCGTCGCGCAGGGCACCACCGACGGCGTCAAGGACTCCAGCGTGGGCCCGGCCGAGCGGGCCGCGGTCGAGGAGGCCGTGCGGCTGGCGGACCTGTGGCTGGACGGCGTGACCTCGCTCCCGTCGGGCGCCGGCAGCGCCGTGGCCTGGAGCCGCGCCGAGTGGGTCGAGGCGACCCTGCCGGTGTGGAAGGAGCTCGTCGACCCGGTCGCCGAGCGGGTCGGCGCGGCCATGGGCCAGGTGCTGCCCGAGGAGATGCAGGCCATGGCCGGCCCGCTGCTCGGCATGATGCGCTCGATGGGCGGCGCCATGTTCGGCCAGCAGATCGGCCAGGCGGTGGGCGTGCTGGCGGGCGAGGTGGTCGGTTCCACCGACATCGGCCTGCCGCTGGGGCCGGCCGGCCGGGCGGCGCTGCTGCCGCTCAACATCGAGGCCTTCGGCAAGGACCTCGGCGTCCCGTCGGACGAGGTGCGGCTCTACCTGGCCCTGCGCGAGGCGGCCCACCAGCGGCTCTTCGCGCACGTGCCGTGGCTGCGCTCGCACCTGTTCGGCGCGGTCGAGGGGTACGCGCGCGGCATCAAGGTCGACACCTCGAAGCTGGAGGACGTGGTCGGCGGGCTCGACCCGTCGAACCCGGAGCAGCTGCAGGAGGCCCTGCAGGGCGGCATGTTCCAGCCGCAGGACACCCCGGAGCAGAAGGCCGCGCTGGCCCGGCTGGAGACGGCCCTGGCGCTGGTCGAGGGCTGGGTGGACGCGGTGGTCCACGAGGCCGCCAAGCCCCGGCTGACCTCGGCGGACGCCCTGCGCGAGACGCTGCGACGGCGGCGCGCCTCGGGCGGTCCGGCGGAGCAGACCTTCGCCACGCTCATCGGTCTGGAGCTGCGGCCGCGCCGGCTGCGGGACGCCTCCCGGCTGTGGGCCTCGCTCACCGACGCGCGGGGCGTGGACGGCCGGGACGGCCTGTGGGAGCACCCCGACATGCTGCCGACCGCCTCCGACCTGGACGACCCGGACGGCTTCGTGCACCGCGAGCAGCTGGACTTCTCCGAGATCGACAAGATGCTCGGCGAGGCGGCCCGGCAGACCGACCGCGACGAGGACGGCGAGGGCGGGCAGAAGTGAGCCTGTACGACGAGGCGGTCCTGGTCCTCAAGGGGTACGAGGGCCAGCCCGAGCTGCGGGACGCCTACCTGGAGCACCTGGCGGCCCATCCCGACGGCATGTACAAGCCCTGCACGGCCGGGCACCTGACGGCCAGCGCGCTGGTCATCGACCCGGCGGCCGGCCGGGTGCTGCTGACCCTCCACAAGAAGCTGGGGCTGTGGCTCCAGATGGGCGGCCACTGCGAGGAGCAGGACGCCACCCTGGAGCAGGCGGCGCTGCGGGAGGCCGTCGAGGAGTCGGGGATCGCGGCGGGGCTGACCCTGCTGCCGGGCGGCCCGGTGCGGCTGGACCGGCACGCCATCCCGGCCCCCTGCCACTGGCACCTGGACGTGCAGTACGCCGCGCTGGCGCCGGCCGAGGCGGTGGCCGCCATCAGCGAGGAGTCGCTGGACCTGCGGTGGTTCCGGTACGCCGAGGTCGCCGAGGTCGCCGACACGTCGGTGGTCACCTTGATGGAGGACACCCTGGCCCGGCTCTGACCGAGCGCCCGCGGGCCTCCTTCCGTACCGGTCCGGGTACGGGAGGGGGCCCGCGGCGCGTGCGGGTCAGTTGCGGCTGCCGCCCATGGAATTGCCGCGCAGGCCGAAGCCGAAGGCGCCGCCGCGGATGTGCTGCGGGGGCATCAGCTCGCTGGGCTGGATGAGGACGTACCCGCTGCCCTGGAACTGCATCTCCCAGCCCTCGCCGGTGGCGCCCTTGCGCCGCCAGACGCCGGAGGTGGAGGTGGGCGCCTGCATCTGGGTGCGCAGGGTGGTGGACCAGGCGATCACCGCGTCGGCGTCGGCGCAGATGTTGGTGCCCGGGGTGACCTCCAGGACCAGCGGCTCGCCGGAGGTGAGCAGGGCGACCTTGCCGGTGCCGGTCAGTTCCAGGTTGTAGGCGCCGGCCGAGGCGATGCCGACGGCGCTGTCCACGGCGACGATCCCGACGCCGAGGGTGCTGTCGAAGGCGAGGACGGAGGCGCTGTCGACGGTGATGCCGCCGCCGACGTCCATGACGTGGATGTGCTGGGCGAAGTTGGCCAGGTAGACGTGGCCCTGGCCCTTGCACTTCATGAGTTCCAGGCGTTCCTGGGTCATCCGCTCGACATTGCGCCAGCTGCGGTTCTTGTACTGGCTCTGGAAGTCGACCTGTCCCTCGAAGGCGACCATGGCGCCCTGGCGGGCCAGGACGGCGCCGCCGCCCTGGGTGAGGTCGGCCTTGAGCAGTTGAGGGTTCTGCAGGGTGTAGCGCCCGGTGGACTCGACCGGGACGTGCGCGAAGAGTGTGCTGTGCATGGTGGCTCGGTGCTCCTCTCAGCCCCGGATCTTGAAGCGGTCGCCGGTGTCCTCGCTGGGCTGGACGACCACGAAACCCTGGCCCTTGAAGCCGATCTGAAGGGCCTCGCCGCTGCCCCGGCCGATCAGCGCGCCGGCCTTCATCGTGCGCTTGGCCTTCATGTCGAGGCCGGTGGTCCAGGCGACCAGGGCATCCGGGTCGACGTACGTCTCCCGCTCGGCGCAGTCGAGGACGGTGGGGACGCCCCGGCTGACCAGGGCCACCCAGCCGGTGCCGCGGACGACCAGGTTGGTCAGGCCGGAGCCGGAGAGCCGGGCGACGCCCTTGACCGGCTCGATGGCGAGGTCGAGGGTGGCGTCGCAGGCCAGCAGGGTGGCGCCGTTGACCGACAGGGCCTCGTTGGCCAGGTGCAGGACCAGTACGTCCGCGCCGTAGTCGGCGAGGTACAGGTCGCCGTCGCCGCGGCAGAGCATCAGCCGGCCGCCCTCGCCGGTGACCATCTCCTCGGCGCTGCGGCGCAGGGTGGCGGGGGCGCCGTCGAACTGCACGTAGCCGTCGTACGCGATCATCGATCCGGCCTTGGCGATCAGGTCCTGGCCGGTGACCATGGTGACCTTGAGGGTCTTGGAGCTGTGGACGGCCATCCGCAGTCCGGTCGGGGCGGCGCGGTGGGCGCTGAGTGTGTACGTATCCATGGACTGCCTCACGCCTCGAAGGGCTGGACGACGACGAAGTTGCCCGGGGCGCCCCGGAACTGCAGGTTGACCGCCTCCGACTGGGTGCTCGCGTACCCGGAGCGGCGCAGCCGCAGTGCGCTGGTGGTGACGGCCTGGGCGCCGGCGGACCAGGCGATGACGGCGTTGCCGTCGACGTAGGTGGCCGGGCCGACGGGGAGCACGACGGGCGTGCCGCGGGTCTTGACGACGACCGCGCCGGTGCCGGAGAAGAGCATCGAGAAGAAGCCGCCGCCGGGCAGGCCGGCGCCCTCGATGCGGCGGACCTCGGTGTCCAGGGACTCGTCGAAGGCCAGGACGCCGTGGGCGCTGGTGTACAGCTGCTCGCCCTCCAGGCGGATCACGAAGAGCCGGCTGGCCTCGTCGGCGAGGAAGACCTCGCCGTCGCCGGAGCAGCGCATCAGGGACATGCCCTGGCCGGTGAGCTGGCCGGTGAGCTTGCCGAGCAGGCCGGAGCCCTTGTGGGCGAAGTCCACGTCGCCCTGGTAGGCGACCATGCTGCCCTGCTTGGCAAGGATCGCCTGGTTCTTGGTGAGGGTGACGCGGACCTGCTGGGGGTTCTGTTCGGTCCAGCGGTCGCCGACGGCCACCTCGGCGTACTTGGTGAGGACCACGCGCAGGCCGGCCTCGGCGGGTACGGGGGCCAGCTGGCGGCCGCCGCCGAAGGGCTGCGCGGGGACGCCGGGCGGCGGCACCGCGCCGGGGGCGGGCGCGCCGGGCGGCGGGACGGCGCCGCCGGGGGCGAAGGGGGCGGGGACGGCGGCGGGGGGTGCCGCGGGGGCGAAGGGGGCCGGGACGGCGGCGGGCGGGGCCGCGGGGGCCGGGGTGAAGGGGGCCGGCGGCGCGGGGGCCGGGGCGGGGGCCGGCGGGGGCGCGAAGGCGGGCGGGGCGAAGGCCGGCGGGGCGGCCGGGGCGGCGGGCGCCGGCTCCTCGGCGGCGACCTGGCCGCCGAAGTTCTCCAGGAGGGCGGCCAGGCCGCCGTCGAAGCCCTGGCCCACCGCGGCGAACCGCCAGACGTCCTTGAAGTAGAAGTCGCCGAGCATCACGGCCCGCTCGGTGCTGAACTCCGCGCCGGTGAAGGCGTACCGGACGACCTCCTCGCCGCCGGCCACGATCCGGATGTGGCCGGGGCCGATCCGGGACATCTGGCCGTCGCCGTCGACCGTCGCCGTGAACGACAGCTTCCGGATCGTGTCCGGGACCCGGTCGAGGGTGACCCGGAAGGACTCGGTGTCGCCGGCCTGCGGGCCCAGCAACTGGATCGACTCCTCGGGCGACTTCGGCTGGTTGAAGAAGACGAAATAGCGGTCGTCGGAGAGGCGCTCCTCGGCGTCCAGACCGAAACAGCTGATGTCGAAGGTCAGCCCGGGCGCGTCGATGTGGACGCCCACGTATAGGTCGGTCCCGGCCGTCAGATCACTGATCTTGGCCTTGTGGCCGCGCTGGAATTCCCTGCCCATGCGTCGGACGTCCCCCATCCCGGTGGCTAATGCGTGCGGTCAGGCTAACCGCATTCGTCGAGATCAGGCCAAGTCGGTACGGACCCGGTACATTTCACGGCCCGTCACGCCGGGGTGGGAGCGGACCGCTGGGCGTCAGGCGTCGCGGGCGGCGGGGACGTGCGGCAGGCGGTCGGCGGCGACCACGCCTTCCAGGTAGCCGCGGGCCCGCTCGGTACGGGGGTACGCCTCCAGCAGCTGCCAGAAGCGGGGGCCGTGGCCGGGTACCAGCAGGTGGGCCAGCTCGTGCAGCAGGACGTAGTCGACCACGTACTCCGGCATGCCCTGGAGGCGGTGCGAGAGGCGGATGCTGCCCTCGGCGGGGGTGCAGGAGCCCCAGCGGGTGTTCTGGTTGGTGACCCAGCGCACCGAGCCGGGGCGCGCGCGGCCGCCGAGGTACTGCTCGGACAGGCGTGCGGCGCGCTGGGTCAGCTCGGTGTCGCCGAGGACCCGCTTGCTCTCCTGGGCGGCCAGCTTGTCCAGCATCACGCCCACCCAGCGCTGCTCCTCGGCCTCGGACATCCGGGCAGGGATGAGCACGATGGTGCGGTCGCCCTCGCGGTAGGCGGAGACGGTCCTGCGGCGGCGCGCGCTCCGGCGGACTTCGACGGCGCGGTGTGGATCTGCGGACACGGCACGACGGTACCGGGTGGTCTGGCCGAAGTCCCGCCTCTGCCGGGTTTGAACGATTAATAGCCTTAATTCCTTGGTGCTGTGGATAACTCTCGGCGGGAATTCCGGCACGGCGGCATTCTCGATCTCGTCCGGTTCGCGCCCGATTCGGCGCAAGGTGCGCCGTGTGCGGACCGGGGTGGAGGAGGAGCGGTCATGGAGACGTATCCGAAGGTGAAGCCCGCCCTGGCCAGGGCCTGGCGGGACGCCGACACGGTGCAGTTCGGGGTGACCCCGGCCCGGGCGGCGCTGTTCGGGCCGCTGGACCCGGCGTCCGGCAGCCTGGTCGAGCAGTTCGACGGCACCCAGGGCATGACCGCCCTGCGGGAGCGGGCCAGGGCCCTGGGGCTGCCGGAGGGGCAGGCCGACCGGCTGGTGCGGGGGCTCACCCGGTCCGGGCTGGTCGACGACGTGACCGCGGGCGGGGAGGCGGCCCAGTCGGTGCGGGGCCGGATCGAGCTGATGGAGCGGTTACGCCCGGACCTGGGCTCGCTGTCGCTGCTGCGCCAGGAGCCGGGCGGGGCGCTGCGGGCGCTGGCCGCCCGCCGGTCGGTACGGGTCCAGGTGCGGGGGCTGGGCCGGGTGGGGGCGGTGGTCGCGTCGGCGCTGTCGGGGGCGGGCATCGGCCGGGTGGAGGTGATGGACGGCGGGGTGGTCGAGCCGGGTGATCCGGTGCCGGGCGGGATGCCGCCGGAGGCGGTGGGGATGCGGCGGGGCCCGGCCGGGGAGGCGCTGGTGCGGGAGTCGGCGCCGGAGCGCGGCCGACGGACCGGTCCCCAGGGCGAGCGGCCCGAGCCGGCGCTGGCGCTGGTGGTGGCGGCGCCCCGGCAGGGCCTGGCGGCCCATGCGCCGGATCCGGCCGAGGCCGAGCCGTGGATCCGGTCGGGCATCCCCCATCTGTATGCGGGGGTGCTGGAGTCGACCGGGATGGTCGGTCCGCTGGTGCTGCCGGGGGCGACGGCCTGTGCGGGGTGCATGGAGCGGGAGCGGGTGGACCGGGACCGGCAGTGGCCCCGGCTGCTGACGCAGTGGCGCTCGGGGCGGAGCCGGGCCGGGCCCTCCTGCGACCTGGGGCTGGCGATGGCGGTGGCGGGGCTGGCGGCGGCCCATGCCCTGTCGTTCCTCGACGGCGAGTTGCCGGCCTCGGCCGGGGTCCGCTGGGAGGCCACACTGCCGGGGCTGGAGTGGCGGCGGACATCGGTGGCGGCCCATCCCGAGTGCCCGTGCGGGGCTCCGGTGGCCGCAGAGGAGGAGCGGCCCGTCGGCCGGAAAGCAGCACAGGACACAATGGCCGGGTAACCGCCGTCCGCGGCGCGGCTGTGTGGGAACTGGAGGGGCGCATGTCTGATCTTCCCCGGAAGGCGGTCACCCGTACCGCCAAGCTGGCTGCGCTGCCTCTGGGCATCGCGGGGCGGGCCACCTGGGGCCTGGGCAAGCGGATCGGCGGGAAGTCCGCGGAGATCGTGGCGCGGGAGCTGCAGCAGCGGACGGCCGAGCAGTTGTTCAAGGTGCTCGGGGAGCTCAAGGGCGGGGCCATGAAGTTCGGCCAGGCCCTCTCGGTGTTCGAGTCAGCGCTGCCGGAGGAGGTGGCGGGGCCCTACCGGGCCGCGTTGACCAAGCTCCAGGAGGCGGCGCCGCCGCTGCCGGCGGGGCGGGTGCACCAGGTGCTCACCGAGCGGCTGGGGGCCGACTGGCGGGATCTGTTCCTGGAGTTCGAGGACAAGCCCGCGGCCGCGGCCTCGATCGGCCAGGTGCACCGGGCGGTGTGGCACGACGGCCGGGAGGTGGCGGTCAAGGTCCAGTACCCGGGCGCCGGAGAGGCGTTGCTCTCGGACCTGACGCAGCTGAGCCGGTTCGCCCGGTTGTTGGGGCCGCTGATCCCGGGCATGGACCTCAAGCCGCTGATCACCGAGATGCGCAACCGCATCGAGGAGGAGCTGGACTACGAGCTGGAGGCGGAGTCCCAGCGGTCGCACGCGGACGTGTTCGCCGACGACCCGGACGTGGTGGTCCCGGACGTGGTGCACCAAGGCGAGCAGGTGCTGGTGACCGAGTGGATGGAGGGCACCCCGCTGTCGGAGGTGATATCCGGCGGCACCCAGGAGGAGCGTGACCGCGCCGGTCAGTTGCTGGCCCGGTTCCTCTTCTCCGGCCCGGCCCGCACCGGGCTGCTGCACGCCGACCCGCACCCGGGGAACTTCCGCCTGGTGCGGGACGGGGAGGGCCGGATGCGGCTGGGCGTCCTGGACTTCGGCACGGTCGACCGGCTGCCGGGCGGGCTGCCCCGGACCATCGGGGCGTCCCTGCGGCTGACGCTGGAGGGCGATGCGGAGGCGGTGTACGAGCAGTTGTGCGCCGAGGGGTTCGTGAAGCAGTCCATCGAACTCGACCCGGACGCGGTGCTGGACTACCTCCGGCCCATCATCGAGCCGGCCCGGGTGGCGGAGTTCACCTTCACGCGCGGCTGGATCCGGGGGCAGGCGGCGCGGATCGCCGATCCGCGCTCCCCCGCCTACCAGCTCGGCAAGCAGCTCAACCTGCCGCCGTCCTACCTGCTGATCCACCGGGTCACGCTGTCCACCATCGGCGTGCTGTGCCAGTTGGGTGCCACGGTCCGGCTGCGGGACGAGCTGGAGTCCTGGCTCCCGGGCTTCCTCCCGGAGTCCTGACCGCGGGCTCCGGGGCCGGGTCACGGGGCCGGGGCTACCACCAGGAGGAGTCGAGGCGGCCTTCGATGGCCCGGATGTTGGCCCGGGCGCAGTCGTCGCAGAAGTACTGTCTGCTGCCGTTCTCGACGGAGCAGGTCCAGGTGATCGGGGCCCCGTCGGGGGCGTGCTTGCCGCAGCGCGCGCAGGTGATCGTCCCGGTTCCGGGACCGGGCGGCGCGGGGTGGGGGGTCTGCTGGTCCACCTCCAGACGGTACCTCCGAGGGTGCCGGCGGGGCGTGCAACGCACCGTGGGGCCGGTCCCTTCGGACCGGCCCCACGGGAGGCGTCGTGACGTCTGTTCGTCGTGACGGTCAGTTCCCGACCGTCATCAGTTCATGACCGCCATGGCGAGCGCGCGGCGGGCGCGCAGCGAGACGCGCTCGGCTCGGCGCTGCATGCGGCGGGCGGCGATCAGGCGCATGGCCTGACGTTCCGCGTCCACCTCACGCATGCGCTCGTGCATATGAGCACGGGCCAGGGCTTCTGGGATGAGTTGCATTTCGCGGGTCCTGTTCTGACGCGAGATGTTCGCGCCCGGAGTGGTGAAGTCGGTGACGGCGGAGCCGGAGGGCTGCTCGCTCGTGGTGGAGGGGGTCATCGGGGCCTGCTTCAGGGGGTCGTGCGTCAGGGGGCGGTCGATGGTTCCGAGGGCGTTCATGCCGCGATCGGGTTCTTGCGCGGGCGGCCACGGGGCCGCTTGCGGGCGACGACCACACCCTGGACGAACAGCTCGCCACCCCAGACGCCCCAGGGCTCGCGTCGCTCGATCGCGCCGGCGAGGCAGGCCTCGACCAGCGGGCAGGTGCGGCAGAGCGACTTGGCGTACTCGACGTCGGCCGGGGACTCGGCGAAGAAGACCTCCGGGTCGTACGTACGGCAGGGGACGGGCACGCCGAGGTTCTCGATGGCGTCGTCGAGCGCGGAGAGCGCGGTGAGCGGAGTCAAGGTGGAGTCCTCCGGGACTGCGGGCGGGGTGATGTGGGAGGGCGGTACGGACGGGGCGTGCGCTTCGAGTTGCACGGTGGTTTCTTTCCTCGTCTGGTCGGTCCGGCCTGGTGGGCCGGGGTTCGGCTGGTGTACCGGGTCTTGCCAGTCCCGAGGCGCCTTCGGTCCGTCGTCCCCGTTCGGGGACAAACAGAAGGGCCGCGGATCCCGGGTGGGGTTCCGCGGCCCTGAAGGCGCCGGCCTGATCAGGCGATCAGGCTGGATCACTCCAGGGTTCGAGCCCGCGGAAGGCCCACATGTGGTGGTGCTGCGTCGTCTGCTTGGTGAATCCGGCACCGGCTGCCGCAAAGGCATAGGCGCTCGCCTGAGCCGTTGCTACTGCTTCCAGTGCCTGGGTCGGTCGCTCATCGCGGTCATTGCGGTCACGGACCGGGAGGGTCGCGAGGGCAACGGGGCTGGCGGTGGCGGAGGCCACGGACAGACCGGTGCCCTGGGACACGGGAATGAACGAGACGAGCTGGGTGGAGCCGAGCAGGCAGGAAGCGGCAACCGAGCGATCGGTCATTTTGGTGGTGGTCATGAAGCTGGTCACTGGTCTCGCCTCCTCTCGGCGTCTCGGGGACGGTGGCCCGGGGGCCTGTCCCATGCGTATTCGGATAAGTACAGCACGGAGCGGGGGCCTCGGAGAAGGCACCGTTTCCGTTGCTAAGAACCTATGGGGATGTGCGGGGCATGTGCAAACTATTTTTCCGACGAGTTTCTACGCGTCGCCCCCGGAGCCGTCCTCAGGCTCCTGACCTGCGCAGATGGCCAGGACATCGGCGCCGAAGCGGTCGACCTTGCGTCCACCGACGCCGGAGATCATCGCGAGCTCCCCCGCGGCCGTGGGCGCGGCCTCGGCGATCGCCATCAGCGTCTTGTCCGTGAACACGCAGTATGCGGGCTGTCCGATCTGCTTCGCCCGGGCCCCGCGCCAGTCCCGCAGGCGCTCGTAGAGTCCTTCGTCCATGTCGGACGGGCACTCTTCGCAGCGCATGAGCTTGATCTCACCCGCGTCGGTGAGGGTCTTGCCGCAGACCCGGCAGCGCACCGGCCCGCGCCGCTCGCGCCGGCGGGCGGTGCGCTCGGTGCCGTCCGGACCGGCCGCCCGGCCGCCGGCGCCGCCGGAGCGGGGCCGCAGGCCCGTCAGGAAGCGGCTGGGGCGCCGGGAGGGGCGGCCGCCCGGGGAGCGCGAGAGGGCCCAGGACAGGGCGAGGTGGAGGCGGGCGCGGGTGACGCCGACATAGAGCAGCCGGCGCTCCTCCTCGACCTGCTCCTCGGTCTTGGCGTAGGTGATCGGGAGCATGCCGTCGGTGAGGCCGACGAGGAAGACGGCGTCCCACTCGAGGCCCTTGGCGGCGTGCAGGGAGGCGAGGGTGACGCCCTGGACGGTGGGCGCGTGCTGGGCGGCGGCGCGCTCGTCCAGCTCCACGATGAGGTCGGCGAGGGTGGCGCCCCGGTGGGCGCGGCCGAAGTCCTCGCCGAGCCGGACCAGGGCGGCCAGGGACTCCCACTGGTCGCGGACGGCCCCCGAGCCGGCCGGCGGCTCGGTGGTCCAGCCGTGTCCGCTGAGGACGGCCCGGACCTGGTCGGCGAGGTCGACGAGGTCGTCGAGGCCGGGGTCGTTGGCGCCGAAGCGGGCGGCGCCGCGGAGGTTGGCGATGGCCGCGCGGACCTCGGTGCGCTCGAAGAAGCGCTCGGCGCCGCGGAGCTGGTAGGGCACGTCGGCGTCGGCCAGGGCCTGCTCGTAGACCTCGGACTGGGCATTGATCCGGTAGAGGACGGCGATCTCGCCGGCCGGGACCCCCGCCGCGATGAGGTCGCGGATCCGCCGGGCGACGCCCTCGGCCTCGGCCGGCTCGTCCGGGTACTCGGTGTAGGCCGGGTCGGGGCCGCTCTCGCGCTGGGAGACCAGCTCCAGCCGGTGGTCGGCGGCGCGGCCGTGGGCCTGGGCGAGCAGGCCGTTGGCGAGGTGCACGACCTGGGGGGTGGAGCGGTAGTCGCGGACCAGCTTGACGACCGTGGCCGAGGGGTAGCGGGTGCGGAAGTCCAGGAGGTGGTCGGGGGTGGCGCCGGTGAAGGAGTAGATGGTCTGGCTGGCGTCCCCCACGACGCAGAGGCTGTCGCGGTCGCCGAGCCAGAGCTCGAGCAGCCGCTGCTGGAGCGGGCTGACGTCCTGGTACTCGTCGACCACGAAGTGCTGGTACTGGGCGCGGATGGTCTCGGCGATGTCGTGCCGGTCCTGGAGGATGCCGACCGTGAGGAGCAGCACGTCCTCGAAGTCGATCATGCCGCGGTCGCGCTTGAGCTGTTCGTAGTGGGAGTAGATCTGGGCGATCTCGGCCGGATCCCGGGGGGCCTCGCGGCCGGCCTTGCGGACGGCGGCGGGGTAGTCGGCGGGGACGGTCTGGGTGACCTTGGACCACTCGATCTCGCCGGTGACGTCACGGAGCTCGCTGCGGTCCAGGCGGACGCGGCAGCGGGCGGCGGCCTCGGCGACCAGCTGGACCTTGCGCTCCAGGAGGCGGGGCAGGTCACCGCCGACCGCGCGCGGCCAGAAGTACTGGAGCTGGCGCAGGGCGGCGGAGTGGAAGGTGCGGGCCTGGACGCCGCCGGCGCCGAGGGTGCGCAGCCGGCCGCGCATCTCGCCGGCGGCGCGGTTGGTGAAGGTGACGGCGAGCACGCTGGCGGGCTGGAGGACGCCCGCGCGGACGCCGTAGGCGATCCGGTGGGTGATGGCGCGGGTCTTGCCGGTCCCCGCGCCGGCCAGCACGCACACCGGTCCGCGCAGCGTGGTGGCGACCTCGCGCTGCTCCGGGTCCAGGCCCAGGAGCACCGCGTCGGCCGACTCCGCGGCGGACGGGAGGGGTGGGGTATGCGTTGCTGCTGTCACACCGCCATGCTGCCAGGTCTCGAGCGGCGGGCGGGAAAGTCGTCCACAGGACCGGGCCGCCAGTCGTACTGATCGGATCTTCGATCGGAGCGGGGGCCGGGTCCGGGCGACGGCCGCACCTCGGGGAATGCCCCGGGCGGCCGGTACGTTCGCTAGAGAGGACCGACCCGGCCGCCCGCGGCCGAGCCGGTTCCGTTGTGACCTTTGTGACTCTTGTGACCACGTCCCCCGAAGGAGCGCACCCACGATGCAGGGTTCCGTGACGATGTACAGCACGACCTGGTGCGGCTACTGCCGCCGGCTGAAGACCCAGCTGGACCGGGAAGGCATCGCCTACACCGAGATCAACATCGAGCACGACCCGGCGTCTGCGGCGTTCGTGGAGAAGGCCAACGGCGGCAACCAGACCGTCCCGACCGTCCTGGTCGTCGGCACCTCGGGCACCGAGGCCGTCATGACCAACCCGAGCCTGGCCCAGGTGCAGCAGGCCCTCGCGGTCTGACCACCGGCGCACAGAAAGGCCCCCGCCACGGCGGGGGCCTTCTGCTGTCCGGGGCCCGCGGGCCGGCTCAGCCCTTGGGCAGGGGCTGGCCGTACCAGAGCTCGACCAGCCGGGCCGCGATGGAGATCCCGGCCGGCGGCAGCACCTCGCCCGACTCGATGGCCAGCCGCAGGTCCTCGCGGGAGAACCAGCGGGCCTCGTGGATCTCCTCGCCGTCGACCTGGATGTCGTAGCTGGTGGCCCGGGCCATGAAGCCGAGCATCAGGCTGGAGGGGAAGGGCCAGGGCTGGCTGGCGACGTACTCGACGTCACCGACCCGTACGCCGGCCTCCTCGAAGACCTCCCGCACCACCGACTGCTCGATGGACTCGCCGGGCTCCACGAAGCCGGCCAGCGTGGAGAAGCGCCCCTCGGGCCAGTGCACCTGGCGGCCCAGCAGCGCACGGTCCCGGTCGTCGGTGACCAGCATGATCACGGCCGGGTCGGTGCGCGGGTAGTGCTCGGCCCCGCAGGCCGGGCAGCGGCGGACGTGGCCGGCCGCGGCCACCACGGTCCGCTCGCCGCAGCGGGAGCAGAAGCGGTGCAGCCGCTGCCAGTTCTCCAGGGCCACCGCGTGCACCATCAGCCCGGCGTCGCGCGGCGGCAGCAGCAGGCCGGCCTCGCGCAGCCCGGCGGGCCGGGCGGACTGGTCCATGCGGCCAGGCAGCGAGTCCTTCTGGAGGGCGAAGTAGTTCACCCCGTCCTCGTCGGTGCCCAGGAAGTACCGGTGGGTCTCGGTGAGGGGCGCCTCGAAGGCGGGGGTCATGACGATGGCGGTGCCGCCGTCGGGGGTGTCGTCGATCAGCACCTGTCCGCCGGAGACGACGAAGACCCGGGTCGTGGGGTGCGACCAGGCGGCGGCCAGCCAGGCCTCGTCCAGCCGGTGGTGCGCGGCCCGGTCCACGCCGCTGGGCGCGGTCAGCGAGATCGGGCGGTCAAGCGTGCGGCCCAGGTGCTCGGTCGAGGTGCTCACAGGTGCTTCCAACTCCCCCGGATAGCGGTGAATGGTGCGTACGTGGTGCGGTGTGGGGGCCGGACCCGGCGGCGCGGCCGGGCCGGCGGGGAGGGGTCAGGCGGGCGACCCGGTCCAGTTCTCGGCGAGGTCGCCCCACAGGTAGGCGGTGGCCTCGACGCCCTTGAGGAGGAGGTCGATCTCGACCTTCTCGTTGGGCGCGTGCCAGCCGTCGGAGGGGACCGAGACGCCGAGGAAGAGCACGGGGGCGCCGAGCACGTCCTGGAGGTCGGCGGCCGGGCCCGAGCCGCCCTCGCGGGTGTAGCGGACCTTCTCGCCGAAGGCGCGGCCCATGGCACGGACGACGGACTGGAGCGCGGGGTGCTCCAGCGGGGTCAGGCAGGGCCGGGTGGGGGCGCCGAAGACGATCTCGTGGCGGATGCCGGCGGGGATCTGCGCCGCGACCCAGTCCTTGACGGCCGCCTCGACGACGTACGGGTCCTGGCCGGAGACCAGGCGGAAGGACAGCTTCAGCGAGGCGCCCTTGGGGATGATCGTCTTACCGCCGGGGCCCTGGTAGCCGCCGCCGATGCCGTTGAGCTCGGCGGTCGGGCGGGCCCAGACGCGCTCCAGGGTGGAGTAGCCGGCCTCGCCGAGGGTGCCGTGGGACTTGGCGGTGCGCAGCCACTGCGCCTCGTCGAAGGGCAGCTCGGCGATGAGCTGCCGCTCGGTGTCGGTGAGCTCGGCGATGCCGTCGTAGAAGCCGGGGATCGTGACGCGCTCGTGCTCGTCGTGCAGGGCGGCGACCAGGCGGGCGGCGACGGTGGCCGGGTTCGGCACGGCGCCGCCGAAGGAGCCGGAGTGGATGTCCTGGTCGGGGCCGTACAGCTCGATCTCGCAGTCGGCCACGCCGCGCATGCCGGTGCAGACGGTGGGGGTGGTCTCGGACCACATGCCGGTGTCGGAGACGATCACGACGTCGGCGGCGAGGCGGCCGGCCCGCGACTCGACCAGCTCGCGGAAGTGCGCGGAGCCGGACTCCTCCTCGCCCTCGATGAGCAGCTTGAGGTTGACCGCCGGGGCGGTGCGGCCGGTGGCGGCGAGGTGGGCGCGGACGCCGAGGGTGTGGAAGAAGACCTGGCCCTTGTCGTCCGCGGCGCCGCGGGCGTACATCCGGGTGCCGTCGACGACCACCGGGTCGAAGGGGTCGGTGTGCCAGCCGTCCTCGCGGGCCGCGGGCTGGACGTCGTGGTGGCCGTAGACCAGGACGGTGGGGGCGGCGGGGTCGCCGCTGGGCCACTCCGCGAAGACCGCCGGGGCGCCCGCGGTGGGCCAGACCTCGCTGACCGGGAAGCCGGTCTCACCGAGCTTGGCGGCGAGCCAGTCGGCGCTGCGCCGTACGTCGTCCGCGTGGGCCGGCTGGGCCGAGACGGAGGGGATGCGCAGCCACTCGGCGAGGTCGTCGAGGAAGGCGGCGCGGTGGTTCTCGATGTACGTACGGACGGCGCTGTCCGGGGTGAGGCTCATGCGTCGAGCCTAGCCGTCCCGCCGGGGGCCGGATTCCGTGCCCGATTTGCCTTGGAGGATCCGCTCAAGGCGGGCCCGGCCGGGCAACCGGGCGGGGCGGACCACACGGCCGGTGCGCACGTGCAGGAAGGCGGCGGTGACCCGCTCCGGGTCGATGCCGTGGGCCTCCGCCCAGGCCAGGCGGTAGATGGCGAGCTGGAGCGGGTCGGCCTGCGCGCTGTGGCCGGTCTTCCAGTCGACGATCTCGTAGCCGCCGTCCTCGGTGCGGTAGACGGCGTCGATCCGGCCGCGGACCACCCGCCCGCCGAGGGTGAGCTGGACCGGCACCTCGAGGCGGTGGGGGGTGCGGGTGGCGTACTCGGTGCGCTCGAAGGCGGCCTTGAGGGATTCCAGGTCCCGCTCGTCGGCGATCTCGGCGTCGGTGCCGGGCAGCTCGTCCGGTTCGAGCAGGGGCAGCTCCAGCTCGTCGAAGCGGGACTCCACCCAGGCGTGGAAGCGGGTGCCGCGGCGGGCGGCGGGCTGCGGCGGCTGCGGCATGGGGCGGGCCAGGTCGCGGACGAAGCCCTCCTCGTCGGCGGCCAGCCGCTGGAGCTGCGAGGCGGTCAGGGAGGCGGGCAGCGGGACGTCGCGGACGGCCGCCCGGGCGCGCCGGAGCTCCCCGGCGAGGGCGTCGAGGTCCCGGTCCCAGGACGCGGCGAGCCGCCGCTCCTCGGGGGTCAGTCCGGGCTCGGCGTCCTCGGCGGCGGGCTCGTCGCAGTGCGGGGGCCAGAGGTAGCCGTCCTCGTCGGCCGGGGCGGGTACGGGGGTCCCGGGCGCGGCCGGGCGGCGCGGGCCGGGCACCCCGGCGGTCCGGGGGACGGCCTCCGGCTCCTCGGCGGTACGGGGGGCCGGCGCCGGCTCCTCCGCCCACGGGTCCTCGTCCACCGGCCACGGGTCGTCCTCGTCGGCCGGACCGGGCGGGGCGTCGGGCCAGGCGTCCTCGCCGCCGGCCCACAGGTCGTCCCCGGTGCCGGGCCGGGGCTCGGGGAGCCCGGCCGGCGGGGCGGCGGGCTCGACGGTGTCCAGGTACGTCAGGACCGTGTCGGCGGCGCGGCGGCGGTGCCGCAGGGAGGCGGGGTCCAGCGGCAGCGGCCAGGACCCGTCCTGAACGGGCTCGGCCAGGGCCGGGTTCTCCGCGTCGGGCTCCGGCTCGTCGGCCCACCGCTCGATCTCGCCGTGGCCCGCGGCGCAGTGGTCGTACAGCGCCCCCAGGAAGGCCGAGGGGCCCCGGCGGGTCTTCTGGGTGGGGCCCCACCAGTGGCCGGAGGCGAGCAGCAGGGAGCGCGGGCGGGTGAAGGTGACGTACCCCAGCCGCAGCTCCTCCAGGGCGGCGTGGTCCTTCACCTCGGCCTTGTAGGCCTTGAGAGCGGCGGCGGTCCAGCCGGTGATCCCGGGGAGGGTGCCGGCGTCGCCGCGCAGCGGGTACGGCAGCACCTGCGGCTGGGCCGTCCAGGACTCGCGCGGCTTCTCGGACGGGAAGGCGCCGGTGACCAGCGAGGGGACGGCGACCACGTCCCACTCCAGGCCCTTGGACTTGTGGGCGGTGAGGACCTTGACGGTGTTCTCGCCGCCGGGCAGGGCGTTGTCCAGGCCGCGTTCGTACTGGGCGGCGGTGCGCAGGAAGGAGAGGAAGGCGAGCAGCGAGCTCTCGCCGTCCAGGGCGGCGAAGCCGGCGGCCACGTCGAGGAAGTTGGCCAGGGTCTCGCGGCGGCGGGCGGCGAGGGCGTGCGGGGAGGCGGAGAGCTCGACGTCCAGGCCGGTGGTGGCGAGCACCCGGTGCAGTACGTCCATCAGCGGGTCGGCCAGGGAGCGGCGCAGGTCGCGCAGCTCGGCGGCGAGCCGGGCGAAGCGGACCCGGGCGTCCGCGGAGAAGGGCAGGGTGTCCTCGGCGCCGCCGTCGAGGAAGGTGTCGAGCGCGTCGGCCAGCGAGACGATCTCCGCGGGGTCCACCCCCTCCACGGCGGCGGCCAGCCGGTCCTCCTGGCCGCCGTGCCCGTCGGTGACGAGCAGCCGGGCCCGGCGGCCGAGCAGGGCCAGGTCCCGGGCGCCGATCCGCCAGCGGGGCCCGATCAGCAGCCGGACCAGGGCGGCGTTGGCCCCCGGGTCCTGGAGGACTTCGCAGACCGCGACCAGGTCGGCGACCTCGGGGAGGTGCAGCAGTCCGGCCAGGCCGACCACCTCCACGGGGACGTCCCGGGCGACCAGGGCGGCCTGGATCGCGGGGAAGTCGGCCCCGGAGCGGCACAGGACGGCGATCTCGCCGGGGGCGGTGCCGGTGCGGACCAGGTGGGCGAGGGAGTCGGCGAGCCAGTCCAGCTCGGCCTCGTGGGTGGGCAGCAGGGCGCAGCGCACCGAGCCGTCGCGCTCGCGGCCGGGCGCCGGGCGCAGCGCCTCGACGCCTTCGTGGCGGCTGCGCAGCGGGGCGGCGAGGTCGTTGGCCAGGTCCAGGAGCCGGCCGCCGCTGCGGCGGTTCTCGCTGAGGGAGTGCCGGGCGGCGGGGGTGCCGTCGGCGTGCGGGAAGTGCTCCGGGAACTCGTCCAGGTTGGCCACGGAGGCGCCGCGCCAGCCGTAGATCGCCTGGCAGGGGTCGCCGACGGCGGTGACGGCGTGGCCGCTGCCGCCGCCGAAGAGGCCGGACAGCAGCAGCCGCTGGGCGACGGAGGTGTCCTGGTACTCGTCGAGCAGCACGATGCGGAACTCGTCCCGCAGCAGCTCGCCGACCTCGGGCCGGGTGGTGGCCAGCTCGGCGGAGAGGGCTATCTGGTCGCTGAAGTCGAGCAGGTCCCGGCGGCGCTTGGCGGCGCGGTAGCGCTCGGTCAGCTCGAGGAGTTCGAGGCGGGCGGTGACGGCGGCCGGCACCTTGCGCAGTTCCTCGTTGGTCAGCCGGGCGCCGGCCAGCTCGTCGAGCAGGGCGGTGTCGTACGCGCGCAGGGCGGCCGGGGCGACCAGGTGCTCGGCCAGCTCGGCGTCGAGGGCGAGGACGTCGGAGACGAGGTCGGCCAGGGAGCGGGTGAGCGCGGGGTAGGGGCCGGGGGCCTCGCGCAGCACCCGGGCGGCGAGCTGGAAGCGGGTCGCGTCGGCGAGCAGCCGGGCGCTGGGCTCCAGGCCGATGCGCAGGCCGTGGTCGGTCAGGAGCTGCCCGGCGAAGGCGTGGTAGGTGGCGATCCGGGGCTCGCCGCCCGCCTCCTCGGTGCCGGGGAGCGGGTCGGGGTCCGTGACGCCGGCCTTGCCGAGGGCGGTGCGGACCCGCTCGGCGAGCTCGCCGGCGGCTTTGTTGGTGAAGGTCAGTCCGAGCACCTGGGCGGGCTCGACCTGGCCGGTGCCCACCAGCCACACCACGCGGGCTGCCATGACGGTGGTCTTGCCGGAGCCGGCTCCGGCCACGATGACCTGCGGGGCGGGCGGCGCCGTGATGCAGGCCGTCTGCTCCGGGGTGAAGGGGATGCCGAGGAGCTCCTTGAGCTGCTCGGGGTCGTCGAGGGTGGCGGGCACGAGAGAAAAGGCTAGCCGGGGTCGGTGACAGTCCGGGCCCGTCGCTGCCGTGCGCCGCCCTCGCGGGGGCGCGGCGGCCGGGGGCGGGCCCGGTGACACGGGGGCGCCGGGCCCCTCACGTGTCTCCTGTCACTCCCCGATCGTCACTCCACGATCTGGCGCCCCTCCGGCCTCGCGCTGCACGAGGACCGGAACGAGCAGTGGGTGCAGTGGCGGCCGGTGGACGGGGTGAAGCGCTCGTCCAGGACGCGGCCGGCGGCCTGGGCGAGCAGGTCGCCGACCCACTCCCCCGCCAGCGGCTCCTGCCCTTGCACCTTGGGCACCTCGTCGCCGCCGTCCTTCTTGGCGGCGCCCTGCCGCAGCTGGACCAGCTCGGCGCCGCCCGGGGCGGGCCGGACGCCCGCGAAGGCCGCGTCGACCGCGCCCTCGCGCACGGCGAGCTGGTAGACGGCGAGCTGCGGGTGCCGGGCGACCTCGTCGCGGGTGGGGGCGGACTTGCCGGTCTTGAAGTCGACGACGTAGGCGCGGCCCTCGGGGTCGGTCTCGACCCGGTCCATGGAGCCGCGGATGCGGACCTCGTACTCGCCCGCGTCGAGGGTGACGTCGAACTCGTGCTCGGTGGCGACGGGGGTGCGGCCGGCCCGGTCGGAGACGTGCCAGCGCAGGAAGCGCTCCAGGGCGGCCCGGGCGTTCTCCTTCTCCTGACGGGACTTCCAGGGGGCGTCGAAGGCGAGGGCGTCCCAGACCGAGTCGAGGCGTTCCATGAGCACGGCGAGGTCGGCCGGGGTGCGGCCGGAGGCCACCTCGTCGGCGAGGACGTGGACGACGTTGCCGAAGCCCTGGGCGGCGCTGGCGGGGGTGTCCGCCTTGACCTCGCGGCCCAGGAACCACTGGAGGGAGCAGGTGTTGGCCAGCTGGTCCAGGGCGCTGCCGGAGAGGGCCACCGGCCGGTCCCGGTCGCGCAGCGGGGCGCCGGAGCGGGTCGGCTCGTACAGGCCCCACCAGCGCTGCGGGTGGGCGGCCGGGACCAGCGGCTGGCCGTCCTCGTCGACCAGGGCGGCCAGCTTGGCGAGCCGGCGGGCGGCGGCGTCGCGCAGGGCCGGGGAGGCGGCCGGGTCGACGGTGGTGGCGCGCAGCTCGGCGACGAGCGCGGCGACCGCGAGCGGGCGGCGCGGCCGGCCGGTGACGTTCTGCGGGGTGACGCCCAGCTCGGTCAGGAAGCGGGAGGGCTGGTCGCCGTCGTCGGCGGGGGCCTTGACGGCGGTGACGACCAGCCGGTCCCGGGCGCGGGTGGCGGCGACGTAGAAGAGCCGGCGCTCCTCGGTGAGGAGGGCGCCGGGCGGCAGCGGCTCGGCCAGCCCGTCGCGGCCGATCCGGTCGGCCTCGAGCAGGGAGCCGCGGCGGCGCAGGTCGGGCCACAGGCCCTCCTGGACGCCGGCGACCACGACCAGGCCCCACTCCAGGCCCTTGGAGCGGTGCGCGGTCATCAGGCGGACGCCCTCGGGGCGGACGGCGCGCTGGGCGAGGGTGTCGGCGGCGATGTCCTGGGCCTCGACCTCCTCGAGGAAGTTGAGGGCGCCCCGGCCGCCGGTCCGCTCCTCGGCCCGGGCCGCGGTCTCGAAGAGGGCGCAGACGGCGTCCAGGTCGCGGTCGGCGTTGCGGCCGCCGGGGCCGCCGCGGCGGGCCGAGCGCTCCAGCCGGGTGGGCCAGGAGGTGCCGTTCCACAGCTCCCACAGGGCTTCCTCGGCGGTGCCGCCGCCTTCCAGGAGCTCGCGGGTCTTGCGGAGCAGGGCGCCGAGGGTCTGGGCGCCGCGGGCGTACGCGGGGTCGTGCACGGTCAGCCGCTCCGGCTCCGCGAGGGCGCGGGCCAGCAGTACGTCGGAGGGGGCCGGGGTGCGGTTCCCGGCGGCCCGCTCCTCCTCCCGCAGGGCGCGGCCCAGCCGCCGCAGGTCCGCCGGGTCCATCCCGCCGAGCGGCGAGCCGAGCAGCGCGACGGCCGCCTCCACACCGACCCAGCCCTCGGCCGCCGCGGGTGCGTCTGCCGGGACCGCCTCCCCCTCGTGTACGGGTGCACCGCCCGCGGCCGGCTCCGCCTCCTCGTCGGGACCGGCACCGGAGTCGGCGTCGGCGCCCTCGGCATCGGCGGCCGGGTCCGGGGCGGTGGCCGGGGCGGGCCGGGCTCCGGTGCTGGTGGCGGCCGCCGTGGCCACCACCCGCAGGGCCGTCAGCAGGGGGGTGACGGCCGGCTCGTGGCGCAGCGGGGCGTCGGCGGCGGAGGTGTCGACGGGGACGCCGGCCGAGGTGAGGGCGCGGCGCATCGCGGGCAGGGCGCTGCCGCCCGCGCGGACCAGGACCGCCATGTCCGACCAGGGGACGCCGTCTTCGAGATGGGCCCGGCGCAGCAGGTCCGCGATGTTGTCCAGCTCGGCCCCCGCGGTGGGGTACGTGTACACCTCGACCGAGCCGCCGGGCCGGGTGCCGGCCAGCTCCCGGTGGGCGCGGACGGCGGCGGCCGGCAGCCGGGGCACCGGCATCCGGGCGGTCAGCAGCCGGGTGGCCGCCAGCAGCGCGGCCCGGGAGCGGCGGGAGGTGCCGAGCACCTTCACGCGGGCGCCGGGGAAGTCGTCGGCGAAGCCGAGGATGCCGCCCACGTCGGCGCCCCGGAAGGCGTAGATCGACTGGTCGGGGTCGCCGAAGGCGATCAGTTCGCGGCCGCCCCCGAGCGCCTTGAGCAGCCGGATCTGGGCCGGGTCGGTGTCCTGGTACTCGTCGACGAAGACGGTGTCCCAGCGGGACCAGACCTCGGCCGAGGACTCGGCGAGCAGCACGGCCCGGTGCACCAGCTCGGTGTAGTCCAGGGCCCCCTGGAGGTCCAGGACGTCCAGGTACTCGGCGAGGAAGCCGGCCGCGGCGGCCCAGTCGGGCCGGCCCTGCCGGGCGGCGAACTCGCCGAGGGCGGCGGGCGTCAGGCCCAGCTCGCGGGTGCGCGCGAACACGGCGCGGACCTCGTCGGCGAAGCCGCGGGTGGTCAGGCAGGCCTTGAGGTCCCCGGGCCAGCGGATGCCGCCCAGGCCCTGCTGGCCCGCCAGCAGCTCCCGCACGGTGACGTCCTGCTCGGGGCCGGAGAGCAGCCGCAGGGGCTCCTCGAAGAGTTCGGAGGGCTGGTGGGCGCGGACCAGCGCGTAACAGAAGGAGTGGAAGGTGGTGGCCTGCGGCGCCCGCGCACCGCCCAGCCGCAGCGCGGTGCGGTCGCGCAGTTCCACCGCGGCCTTGCGGCTGAAGGTGAGGACCAGGATCCGGGCCGGGTCGGCCCCGGCCTCCACCCGGGCGGCGACGGCCTCGACGAGGGTGGTGGACTTGCCGGTGCCGGGCCCGGCGAGGACCAGCAGCGGCCCGCCCCGGTGGTCAACCACGGCCCGCTGCGCTGCGTCCAGAACGGGGGGACCCCCCTGTTCCGGCCCGGTGCGCACCAGTCGGTACGCGTGCCGGGTCCGCGTACGACGGGTGGAAGTGGAGGAGCTCACGTGGGGTGCCGGTCCTGGTGGTGTCTGTGCTGAGGTGCCTGCCGTCGGGCGCGGCGGGCGGTGCCGCGGCCGTGCCGGGCGCGTGCGCCCGAAGGGAAGACGCTACGCCAAGCGGGCGGCTCCGTGCACCGCACTCGGCCGTGCCGTCCGCCGCTCGGACCGCCGCCTGTGCCGTCGCCGCAGGTCGCCGCCCCGGCCGTCGGATCCGTCACGTTCCGGCCGCCGTGCCGGTCCCCGTGCGGACCGCCCCGCCCCGTCCTCCCGTCGCCCTGCGGGCGGTCGGGATGTGCGGGGAGCGCCGCTTGACGGGGGTGGCAGGCTGGACCGGAGGCAGGCCCGGGCCTGGGATGGCCCGAGGGCCACGGCGGAGCCGCGAAGTCCCAGGGGTGGGCCTGCCGCAGGGCC
>NZ_JBFBGK010000112.1:0-26138 GCF_040684615.1 Streptomyces sp. NPDC089919 | reverse complement strand
GACCGACCCCTGCACCGTCCAACAGGGCGCTGCCGGTGTCCTGGCCGTCCTGACCAGGTACTTCGAGCACACCGGCGACCCGCGCCTGCCGCGCCCCGGCCCGCCGCGTGCTCGGCCGCCGGGTCCGCTACATCCTCGGCTCGGAGCCCGGGCAGGTGAACGGCATGCGATGGCGTCCGTACGCTGCGCCCCGCGTGGAAGTCGCCCTTCCGCTCCGCTAGGCCCGCCCGGACCCCGGGACCCGGCCGGCCGGCCCCGTGCCGGTCCGTGCCCGGCCCCGCCGTCCCCCGGACCCGCGCGAGCCCCGGGCACCCCGCCGCCGTCGCAGCGTCCGCCGCGGCCCCCACGGGCCCGGCCGTCCGCCCGTACCCGGGTCACCGCCGCGCGCGGTGCACCCGTACCCGCGGGCCGCCGGACCGCTCCCGTGCGGCCGCCCGGACCTGTGCCCGGCGCAGACCTCCCACGCGACCCGGCCGGCGCCGCGCACCGCGGGTGCGCGCCCGCCGGGGGCCCGGCGCATACGGTGACAGACACCCACCGCATCCGAGAGGTACCGGCATGTCCAGCGAGTTCTTCATCCCCGACCACCAGGGTCAGGTCCCCAACTCCGAGGGGTACTTCGGCGAGTTCGGCGGCAAGTTCATCCCCGAGGCGCTGGTCGCCGCGGTCGACGAGGTCGCCGTCGAGTACGAGAAGGCCAAGGGCGACCCGGCCTTCGCGGCCGAGCTCAACGACCTGATGGTCAACTACACCGGCCGCCCCAGCGCGCTCACCGAGGTGCCCCGGTTCGCCGAGCACGCCGGCGGCGCGCGGATCTTCCTCAAGCGCGAGGACCTGAACCACACCGGCTCGCACAAGATCAACAACGTGCTGGGCCAGGCGCTCCTCACCAAGCGCATGGGCAAGACCCGCGTGATCGCCGAGACCGGAGCCGGCCAGCACGGCGTGGCCACCGCCACCGCCTGCGCGCTCTTCGGCCTCGAATGCGTCATCTACATGGGTGAGATCGACACCCAGCGCCAGGCCCTCAACGTCGCCCGGATGCGGATGCTCGGCGCCGAGGTCATCGCCGTGAAGTCCGGCTCGCGCACCCTCAAGGACGCCATCAACGAGGCCTTCCGCGACTGGGTGGCCAACGTCGACCGCACCCACTACCTCTTCGGCACGGTCGCCGGCCCGCACCCCTTCCCCGCCATGGTCCGCGACTTCCACCGGGTCATCGGGGTCGAGGCGCGCCGCCAGATCCTCGAGCGGGCCGGCCGGCTGCCGGACGCCGTCGCGGCCTGCGTCGGCGGCGGCTCCAACGCCATCGGCCTCTTCCACGCCTTCATCCCGGACACCGACGTCCGCCTGGTCGGCTTCGAGCCGGCCGGCCACGGCGTGGAGACCGGGGAGCACGCGGCCACCCTGACCGCCGGCGAGCCCGGCATCCTGCACGGCTCCCGCAGCTACGTCCTCCAGGACGAGGAGGGCCAGATCACCGAGCCCTACTCGATCTCCGCCGGCCTGGACTACCCCGGCATCGGCCCCGAGCACGCCTACCTCAAGGACGTCGGCCGCGGCGAGTACCGGGCCGTCACCGACGACGCGGCCATGCAGGCCCTGCGGCTGCTCTCGCGCACCGAGGGCATCATCCCCGCCATCGAGTCCGCACACGCCCTCGCGGGCGCCCTGGACCTCGGCAAGGAGCTCGGCAAGGACGGCCTGCTCGTGGTCAACCTGTCCGGCCGGGGCGACAAGGACATGGACACCGCCGCCCGCTACTTCGGGCTGTACGACGACGCCGCCAAGGGCGCCGAGGGGGAGAGCAAGTGAGTGCCACCGAGCAGAGCGGCCGCATCGAGCTGCTGAGCGCCACGCTCGCCAAGGCCAAGTCCGAGGACCGGGCCGCCCTGATCGCCTACCTCCCGGCCGGCTTCCCGACCGTGGACGGCGGCATCGAGGCCGTCAAGGCCGTCCTCGCGGGCGGCGCCGACGTGGTCGAGATCGGCCTGCCGCACAGCGACCCGGTCCTGGACGGCCCGGTGATCCAGACCGCCGACGACATCGCCCTGCGCGGCGGCGTGAAGATCGCCGACGTGATGCGCACGGTCCGCGAGGTGCACGCCGCCACCGGCGCGCCGGTCCTGGTCATGACGTACTGGAACCCCATCGACCGCTACGGCGTCGAGCGGTTCACCGAGGAGCTGGCCGCGGCCGGCGGCGCCGGCTGCATCCTGCCCGACCTGCCGGTCCAGGAGTCCGCCCTGTGGCGCGAGCACGCCGACAAGCGCGGTCTGGCCACCGTCTTCGTCGTCGCGCCCAGCAGCAAGGACGAGCGGCTGGCCACCATCACCGCGGCCGGCAGCGGCTTCGTCTACGCCGCCTCGCTGATGGGCGTCACCGGCACCCGCGCCTCGGTCGGCGCGCAGGCCGAGGAGCTGGTGGCCCGGACCCGCGCCACCACCGACCTCCCGGTCTGCGTGGGCCTGGGCGTCTCCAACGCCGAGCAGGCCAAGGAGGTCGCCGCCTTCGCCGACGGCGTGATCGTCGGCTCGGCCTTCGTCAAGCTGATGCTCGACGCGCCGGACGAGGCCGCCGGCCTGACGGCGGTCCGGGAACTGGCCGGTGAGCTGGCCGCCGGCGTCCGCCGCGGCTGAGCGCACCCCGCGGACGCCTTAGTCCGTACGAGTGGAAAAGGGACCGGGGAGGCACGCCAGTGCCTCCCCGGTTCGTTTCGCTGGACGTGAGTGAGAACAGCCAGAACTCTGAAGCGAAACGATCGGCCAGGGAGCGCCTCGCGCAGGAGCGCGAGCGGACCAAGGCCAAGGAGAAGCGCCGCCGGACACTGATCGTGGCCTCGGCGGTCGTCGGCGTACTCGGCCTGGCCGCCGTGGTCGGCCTGATCGCGGCCAATGCCGGCAAGGACGGCGGCAAGGCCACCGCCGGCCCGGTCGTCGCCCCCTCGGGAGCGATCGGCAAGGACGCGCTGGCCATCCGGGTCGGCCAGGAATCCGCCAAGTCCAAGCTTGTGGTCTGGGAGGACTTCCGCTGCCCGGCCTGCAAGGCCTTCGAGGACGGCTACCGCACCACCATCCACGAGCTGGAGGCCAAGGGCCAGCTCCAGGTCGAGTACCACCTGGTCACCCTGATCGACGGCAACATGGGCGGCAGCGGCTCCCTGAAGTCCGCCAACGCCGCCGCCTGCGCCCAGGACGCCGGCCACTTCCCGGCCTACCACGACGTCCTCTTCGAGAACCAGCCCCCCGAGGTCGACGACGCCTACGGGAAGAACGAGAAGCTGCTGGAGCTCGCGGCCAAGGTGCCGGGGCTGGACTCCGCCGCCTTCCGCGGCTGCGTGACCGACGGCGCGCACAACGCGTGGGTCAAGAAGTCCTACGACGCCTTCAAGGCCGGGAACTTCCGCGGCACGCCCACGGTCCAGCTGAACGGCAAGGACATCTTCTCCGACCAGGCCGATCCGCTGACCCCGCAGAAGCTGAAGGCCAAGGTCGAGGCGGCGGCCAAGGGCTGAGGCCGGTCCGGGGCACCGCCCCGGGCCGCTCCGCGCCGGCGCTCCCCGGTGCCCGAAATGACCGGGGGCGGGCGGTGTGACGCGATGTAGGCGTGGGGCGGGCGGGGCGGATTTGCCATGACCTTGCCGGACGGGGTTGTGGTCCCCACGGTCCGGCAAGGTAGCGTCGGACCTGCCATGGACCTTGCTTACATCCCCAGCCCGTCGACCGGCGTGATCCATCTCGGACCGATCCCGCTGCGCGGCTACGCGTTCTGCATCATCATCGGCGTCTTCGTCGCCGTCTGGCTCGGCAACAAGCGGTGGATCGCCCGCGGCGGCAAGCCCGGCACCGTCGCCGACATCGCCGTCTGGGCCGTGCCCTTCGGACTGGTCGGCGGCCGGCTGTACCACGTGATCACCGACTACCAGCTGTACTTCGGCGAGGGTGAGAACTGGGTCGACGCCTTCAAGATCTGGCAGGGCGGCCTCGGCATCTGGGGCGCGATCGCCCTCGGCGCGGTCGGCGCCTGGATCGGCTGCCGCCGGCGCGGCATCCCGCTGCCGGCCTGGGCCGACGCGCTGGCCCCGGGCATCGCCCTGGCCCAGGCGTGCGGGCGCTGGGGCAACTGGTTCAACCAGGAGCTGTACGGCAAGCCCACCGACCTGCCCTGGGCGCTGAAGATCAGCGAGGGCCCGAACCGGGTCGCGGGCACCTACCACCCGACCTTCCTCTACGAGTCGCTGTGGTGCATCGGCGTCGCGCTCCTGGTCATCTGGGCGGACCGCCGCTTCAAGCTGGGCCACGGGCGGGCCTTCGCGCTGTACGTCGCGGCGTACTGCGCGGGGCGCGGCTGGATCGAGTACATGCGGGTGGACGAGGCGCACCACGTGCTGGGCCTGCGGCTGAACGTCTGGACGGCGATCGTCGTCTTCGTCCTGGCGGTCGTCTACCTGGTCCTGTCGGCGCGGCTGCGGCCGGGGCGGGAGTCGGTGGTCGAGCCGGGGTCTGAGCCTGGGCCGTCTGACAAGGACGCGGCCGCTGATGCCGCCCCTGAGGCCGAGGCGAAGCCGGAGGCTCCGGCCGCCGATGCCGATGCCGATGCCGATGCGGAGGCCGATGCCGATGCGGAGGCCGACGCCGAGGCTCCGACCTCCGGGGCGGACGCCAAGGTGACCACCCCGGAGCCGAAGAAGCTCTGAGCCCTCCCGGCTCCCCCGCAGGCCCGCCCGAGTGGCGGGCCTGCGGCGTTCCCGCCCCCTGCCGCTGCGCGGAGCCGATCCCCTCCCCGCCCCTTCCCGAAACCGGTGGGCAGCTGCCCCCGGATCCCCCGCACCACCGCTGCGCGGCGGTCGCCTCAATCGCCGGCGGGGCTGGAATTCGCTGCGCGAATCCAGCCCGCGCGGCGTTTGAGCGCACCGGCGCGCAGCGTCGGTACGGGGTCCGGGGCTTGCCCCGGTTTCGGGAAGGGGCGGGGAGGGGACTGGCTCCGCGCAGCGGCCCCCACAGCAGCCCCCGGTCCCGGCTCTGGCTTCGGCCACGGGACCTGGCTGGGGCGGGCCCAGGGCGGCCAGGGCGGCCGGCCCCGGGGCGGGCTTCGTCAGGGGAGGGGGGAGAGGGTGCGGCGGGCGAGGGCGACGACGGCGGGGTCGACCATGCGGCCGTCGGGGAGGGCTACGGCGCCGCCGCCGTCGGCGGCGAGGACGGCCTGCGCGGCCGTGATCTCCGAGGCCGTCGGGAGGTACGCCGCCGCGATCACCGGCAACTGCCGTGGATGGATGGCGGCCCGCCCCAGGAACCCCAGCGCCCGCCCCCGCGCACAGGACGCCGCCAGCCCCGCCAGGTCCCGTACGTCCGGGTAGACCGACTGCACCGGCGCCGGCAGGCCGGCCGCCCGGGCGGCCACCACCACCCGCGACCGCGCCCAGTCCAGCCCCTCCTCCGCCGTGACGCCGAGGTCGGCCCGCAGGTCCGCCTCGCCCAGCGCCAGCCCCCGCACCGCCGGGTGCGCCCGCGCGATCGCGTAGGCCTGCTCGACCCCGAGCGCCGACTCCAGCAGCGGGTACACCCCCGCGCCGGCGCTCCGTTCCGCCACCGCCGCGACCTGCTCCGGCCCGGTGACCTTCGGCAGCCGGACCGCCGTCGGCCCGCCGGCCGCCGCCAGCGCCGCCAGGTCCGCCGCCAGCCAGGGGGAGCCGGGGGCGTTCACCCGTACGTGCAGCGGCACCGGCGGCCGGTCCGACAGCAGCTCGGCCACCACCGCCCGGGCCCGCTCCTTGCCCTCCGGCGCCACCGCGTCCTCGAGGTCGACGATCACCACGTCCGCCCCCGACTCCAGCGCCTTCGTCACCCGCTCCGGCCGGTCCCCGGGTACGTACAGCCAGGTCAGCGCCGGGCCGGCGGCCGGCCGGGTCACAGCGCGCCCGCCGTGCGCAGCCCGTCGATCTCCTCGGCGGACAGCCCCAGCTCGGCGAGGACCGCCTCCGTGTCGGCGCCGTGCGGCCGGCCCGCCCACCGGATCCCGCCCGGGGTCTCGGAGAGGCGGAAGAGGACGTTCTGCATCCGCAGCGGACCGAGTTCGGGATCCGCCACCTCGGTGACCGTGTCCAGCGCGGCGTACTGCGGATCGGCCAGCACGTCCCGCACGTCGTTCACCGGGGCCACCGCCGCCTGCGCCTCCTCGAAGGCCGCCACCACCTCCTCGGCCTTGCGCCGGGCGATCCAGCCGCCGACCGCCTCGTCGAGTTCGTCGGCGTGCCGGGCCCGGCCGGTCCCCGAGCCGAACCACTCCCGGTCGATCAGGTCCGGCCGCCCCACCAGCCGCATCACCCGTTCGGCGATGGACTGCGCGGAGGTGGACACCGCCAGCCAGCGCCCGTCGGCGGTGCGGTAGGTGTTGCGGGGGGCGTTGTTGGTGGAGCGGTTGCCGGTCCGCGGCTGCACGTACCCGAGCTGGTCGTACCAGAGGGGGTGCGGCCCCAGCACCGTCAGGATGGGCTCGATGATCGCCAGGTCCACCACCTGGCCGCGGCCCGTCCGGTCGCGCGCGGCCAGCGCGGTCATCACGGCGTACGCGGTGCAGAGCGCGGCGATCGAGTCGGCCAGGCCGAACGGCGGCAGGGTCGGGGGGCCCTCGGGCTCGCCGGTGATCGCCGCCAGGCCGCTCATGGCCTCGGCCAGGGTGCCGAAGCCGGGGCGGCCGGCGTAGGGGCCGAACTGCCCGAAGCCGGTCACCCGGGTCAGCACCAGGCGCGGGTTCGCGGCGCTCAGCTCCGCCCAGCCCAGGCCCCACTTCTCCAGGGTGCCGGGGCGGAAGTTCTCGATCAGGACGTCCGCGCCGGCCGCCAGCCGCAGCAGGACCTCCCGGCCGCCGGGGGTGGACAGGTCGAGGGTCATGGTCCGCTTGTTGCGGCCCAGCAGCTTCCACCACAGGCCGATGCCGTCCTTCGACGGGCCGTGGCCCCGGGAGGGGTCGGGCCGCCGCGGATGCTCGACCTTGATCACCTCGGCGCCGAAGTCGCCGAGCATGGTGGCCGCCAGCGGCCCGGCGAAGAGGGTGGCCAGGTCCAGGACCCGCAGGCCGGCCAGCGGCGGGGCGGCGGGAGCGGTGCTCTCATTCATGGTCGGTGCTCCGAAGGGTGATCGCGGTTTCCGTGGCCAGAGCGGTGATCTCGTCCCGGAGCGGCATCGACGCCGAGGCGCCCGGCCGCTGCACCGACAGTGCCGCCGCCGCCGAGGCCCACCCCAGCGCCTCACGGACCGGCCGGCCCTCGCCCAGCGCCACCGCCAGCGCGCCCACGAAGGTGTCACCCGCGGCCGTCGTGTCCACCGCCCGCACCCGCGGCGCCGCCACCGCCACCGGCGCCGCCCCGCGCGCCCCGTACAGGCACCCGGCCGCGCCCAGCGTGATCACCACCTCCGGCACCCGCGCCAGCAGCGCCGCCATCGCCTCCCGCGGGTCCGGGCAGCCGGTCAGCGCCGCCGCCTCGTGTTCGTTGGGCACCAACAGGTCCGTGGCGGCCAGCAGTTCGGCCGGCAGCGGCTGGGCCGGAGCCGGTGTGAGGACCGTCCGCACCCCGTGGGCCCGGGCCGCCAGGGCCCCCGCCAGCACCCCCGCCATCGGCAGCTCCAGCTGGAGCAGCAGCGCCCCGGCCGCCGCGATCCGGGCCTCGTCACCCGCCTCCAGAGCGGTGACCGTGGCGTTGGCGCCCGGGACCACCACGATCGCGTTGCCGCCCTCGTCGTCCACGACGATGTGCGCGGTACCGCTGGCGCCCTCCGCGGTGCGCAGCCCGGTGGTGTCCACCCCGGCCCCGGCGAGCGCGGCCCGCAGCCGGACCCCGAACTCGTCGGCGCCCACCGCGCCGATCATCGTCACCGCCCCGCCGGCCCGGGCCGCGGCCACGGCCTGGTTGGCGCCCTTCCCGCCGGGCACCGTACGGAACTCCCGTCCGGTGACGGTCTCGCCCAGCCGGGGCGCCTTGGCCACGTACGCGACCAGGTCCATGTTCGTGCTCCCCAGGACCGCGACGGCCGGCCGGGGCGGAAGGGGTGCGGGGGTCGAGGGGTTCACGGGCGCAGTGCCTCCTGTGCGGTGAGATGGGCCAGGGCGTCGAAGCCGATGCCGTCGAAGCCGGGGACGCTGGTGGCCAGCCGGTTGGCCAGCGGAGCGGTCCAGCGGGCCGGCAGCCGGTCGGGGGAGCCGGCCAGCAGTCCGGCCAGGGAGCCGGCGGTGGCGCCGTTGGAGTCGGTGTCCCAGCCGCCCGAGACGGCCCGGCACACCGATCCGCCGAAGTCGCCGTCGGCGTGGGTGAGCGCGGCGGCCAGCAGGGCGGTGTTGGGCAGGACGTGCACCCAGTGGTACTGCCCGTACCGCTGGTGCAGTACGTCCACCACCGCCTCGAAGTCCTCGTGCCGGGCGGCCGTGTCGATCCCGTGCCGGACCGCGGCGGCCAGTCGGGAGCGGGGCGGCACGTGCGCGAGGCCGGTGCGCAGCGCGGTGTGCACGTCGGTCCCGCCGGCGGCCGCCCCGGCGAGCGCGGCGGCGACGAACACCGCGCCGTAGACGCCGTTGCCGGTGTGCGTGAGCACGGCGTCCCGGTAGGCCTGCGAGGCCGCGCGGGCCGGGTCGCCCGGGTTGGTCCAGCCGTGCAGGTCGGCCCGGATCAGGGCGCCGATCCACTCGCGGAAGGGGTTGTGGTGGCTGGCGGTGTGCGGCGGCTCCAGGCCGAGCAGCAGGTTCCGGTAGGCCACTCGCTCGGCGGTGAAGGTCCGGCCGGCCGGCAGCTCGTCCAGCCAGACGCGGGCCACGTCGGCGGTACGGAAGTCCCGGCCGTGCCGCTGGAGCAGCAGGAGGTTCAGCAGCGGGTAGTTGAGGTCGTCGTCCTCGGGCATGCCGTCGATGTTCTCGGCGAGCGAGGTGGCGGCGGACCGGCGGTTCCAGGGGTACGCGGCGAGTGTGGCGGCGGGCACCCCGCGGGCGGTGAACCAGCCGTCCAGCGGCCAGTTGCCGGCTGCCCGGGCCAGCTCCCGGATCCCCGCCAGCGGCAGCTTCTCCACCGGCTTGCCGAGCAGGCAGCCGGCGGCCCGCCCCAGCCAGGCCGCCTCCAGCCGGGCCGTCAGCGCCGTGTGGTCGCCGGCGGGGCGGGCGGCGGCGGGTCCCGGGCGGGCCCCGTCCGGGGCGGCCGCCCCGACGGACGGTCCCGGTCCGACGGCCGACCGAGGGCCCGTGCCCGGTCCGGTCGGCCGGTCCGTGGCCTCGAGCCAGGCGGCGGGTTCGTGACGGCCCAACGGCGAAGGCAGGGCGGCCAGTTCGTCCAGCAGCCGGACCGCCAGGACCCGCAGGCCGGGGTCGGCCGGGGGGTCCGAGGAGCCCGCCCGCTCGGGCGCGGTCCGGCCCCCGGCGGCCAGCCACTCCCGCCGGATCGGGCCCGCGTCCCGGCCGTCCTCGGTCGCCTGCCGCAGCTCGTGGCCGACCAGGTCCTCCGGCTGTACCCAGGTGACCCGCAGCAGCCGGTCGGCGGCGGGTTCCCGCACGGCCGGCGGCGGCCCGGGGTGCCCGGTGGCCGCGCTCATCCGGCGGCCGTCAGGGCCGCGAAGGCCGACTCGTGGGCCCGGCGGCGGGCCCGGTCCAGGTCGAAGACCTCCCGGGCGACCTCCGCGAGGGCGGCGGCGGGGGCGTGCAGGTCGAGCCTGCTGGCCCGGGCGACCTCCGCCGACCAGGCCGCCGGTACCGCCGCGGAGCCGCCGAGGGCCCCGGCGACCGCGCCCGCCATGGTGGCGATCGAATCGCAGTCCCGGCCGTAGTTCACCGCGCCCAGCACCGCCTGTTCGTAGTCCCCGCCGGCCACCACCAGCATGCCCAGCGCGATCGGCAGCTCCTCGATCGCGTGCAGCCGCGAGGGCCGCCGGGCGCCCAGCGAGGGGGCCCGGTAGTCCGGCCCGACCGAGTCGTACGGGGCCACCGCCGCCCGTAGCGGACCGAGGGCCGGCTCGAACTCCCGGTACCGGGCGGCCGTTTCGCACACCGCCTCGATCGCCGGCCGGGTGCCGTCCTTGGCCAGCGCGAGCGCCGCGTCGACGACCGAGGAGACCGTCGCCCCCGGCGCGCAGGCGGCCGCCACCGCCGCGGCGAAGACGCCCGCCGCCTCCCGCCCGTACGAGGACTGGTGCGGGGCGGCGATGTCCAGCGCCTCCGCGTAAGCCCCCGCCGGATGCGCCGCGTTGACCACGCCCACCGGCGCCATGTACATCGCCGCACCGCAGTTGACGATGTTCCCCGAGCCGGCCTCGCGCGGGTCGACGTGCCCGTAGTGCACCCGCGCCACCAGCCACTTCTCGGCCAGGAAGATCCGCTGGAGGGGCAGCGCCTCGGCCTCCAGCTCCGGGATCCAGCGGGGGTTCGACAGCAGGTCGGGGACCAGGTGAGCGGCCACCGCGTACGCGTCGAGGTGGTCGCGCACCCGCTCGTAGACCCGTACCAGCGCATGGGTCATCAAGGTGTCGTCGGTGACGTGCCCGTCGCCCTTGTGGTACGGGGCGATGGGGCGGGCGGTGCGCCAGTCCTCGTACCAGGGGCCGACGATGCCGCGCACCCGGCCGCCGTGCCGCTCGGCGATCTGCTCGGGGGTCCAGCCCTCGACCGGCCCGCCCAGGGCGTCGCCGACGGCCGCGCCGACCAGGCAGCCGGCGGTGCGGTCGGCGAGCGACAGCGGGGCGGCCGGTCCGGAATCCGAGGTGTGCTCCTTGTGCGACGTGTGCGTGGTCATGTGGGGAATCATCCCTTGGGTGAGGTCAGTTCGGTGCGACCGAGCAGCCCGGCGAGTTCCACCAGGTCGGTACCGGCCAGCCGGGGCAGTGCGCAGCCCGACAGGGTCCGGCAGGCCTCGCGCCAGGAGGCGGGGAGGCTCGCGCCGCCGCCGAGGGCGCCGGTGAGCGCCCCGGCCAGGGCGGGGGCGGAGTCCGCGACGCGGGAGAGGCAGGCGGCGGCCGGCACCGCCTCGCCGACCCGGCCGCGGGCGGCGGTCGCCAGGGCCAGGGCGACCGGCACGGTCTCGGCGGCGGCGATGCCGTAGCTGTAGACGTGGTCGACGATCTCGTGCTCGAGGGCGGGCACCAGCCCGAAGGCCCCGCCGCCGCGGGCGCCGTCGGCGCTGCGGGCGAGGGCGAGGGCGTGCCGGGCGTTGCGCCCGATCTCGGTGGCCGCGGGGAGTTGGTCGAGGGCGGCGTCCACGGCCGCGTCGACCGGCCGGCCGCCGAGCGCCGCCGCGACCGCCGCGGCCATCGCCCGGGCGCCGTGCACCCCGTCCCCGTCCTGGGTGTAGCGGGCGTCGAACTCGGCCAGGTCCGCGGCCGCTTCGGGGTCGCCGGGGTGCACCACCGCCAGGACGCAGGCCCGCACGCAGGCCGCGTCGTCGAAGTAGTGCGGGTTGTCGTGCCCGGTGGCGGGCGGCCGCAGCCCGGCGGCCAGGTTCCCGAGCCCGGCCCGTACGGAGATCCGGGCGCGCAGCGGCAGGACGGCGGACTCCACCTCCGGGGCCCGCTCGGCGGCCGCGGCGACCTCGCTGGCCAGGGCGTTCCAGGCCAGGTCGATGGCGGCGCGCATCCGGCGGGACCGGGACAGGTCGCTGAGCAGCGCCCCGGCCGCGGTCAGCACCGACTCGGCCGCGAACGCGGCCCACTCGGCGTCGTCGGAGGGGCCGAGCCGGAGCGGCTCGGGGGGCTGGTTGAGCGCGATGGGCACGGGCAGGGTGGTGGTGGCGTTCTGCTCGGCGAAGGTGTCGAGCTCGCGGGTCAGCCGCCGGGTCCACTGCGGCATCCGGCTGGCCCGGTGCCGGGCCGCGGGCCAGCCGGCCGCGTCCCCGGCCGCCAGGCCGAGCAGCAGCCCCTCGATCCGCCCGCCGCGCTCGTCCGCCGCGGCCGCGCCCGCCCCGACGGGGGCGGGGCCCGCCGCCGGGGCCGCCGGCCCCCGGCCGGGCGCCACCGCCGGGAGCCGGACCCCGCCGTCCGGCACGAGGACGACCGCGGCGTGCGGGGCCGGGGCGGGGGCGGCCGGGCCGCCCGTGGCGGGGGAGGCCGGACCGGCGGCGGCCGGGGCCGGGGTGCCGGTCGGGGGCGGGGGCTCGTACGGGCTCATCGGGAGGGCTCGCATTCGGGGGTGAGGAGGTCGGCGATGTCCAGGACGTGGTAGCCGCGCATGGAGGGCAGGCAGCTGCCGCGGACCGGGCCGATGGCCGAGGACCAGGGGGCGGGGATGGCGGCGGCGCCGGACAGGGCCCCGGCGAGGGCGCCCGCCACCGCCGCCGTGGTGTCCGCGTCGCGGCCCATGTTGACCGCGGTCAGCACCGAGTCGGAGAAGTCCCCGCCGGCCGCGGCGAAGGCGCCGAAGGCCAGTCCCACCGCCTCGGGGGCCAGGTCGGTCCAGGGGTAGCCGCCGATCACCACCGCCGAGCGCACCGCCCGCTCCCCGCGGGGCGCGGCCGTGACGGCCCGGCGCAGCGAGCGCGCCGTCCAGGAGTCGGACGGGATCACCGACAGGGCGGCCGAGACCACCGACGCGGGGGAGCCGCCGGCCATCGCCGCGGCCACCCCGGCGGCCACCGCCTGGCCGCCGTAGATGCCCTCGCCGTCGTGGCTGACCGTGCCGTCGATGGCCACCAGCCGGGCGGCCTCGGCCGGCCGGCCGGCGGCGAAGACGCCGAACGGCGCGGCCCGCATGGCCAGCCCGTCCGACCAGGCGTGCCGGTGCTGCGCGGAGATCGGCGCCGCCAGCCCCCGCCGCAGGTTCTCCAGGGTGCCGCGCTCGGAGAAGCCCGCGCCCCGGAACGGCCCTTCGTCCAGGTCCGCGATCCAGTGGTGCCAGGCGCGTTCCACGTGCGCCACGGTCAGCGCCGAGCCGTGCCGCGCCAGCAGCAGCCCCGAGAAGATGGCGTACTCGGTGTCGTCGGTGCCCGCCGGGTCGTCCGAGACGAACCCCTCGATCCGGCCCCAACGCGCCCGGATCTCCGAGGGCTTCATGTTCTCCGCGGGCGCCCCGAGCGCGTCGCCGACGGCCAGGCCCAGCAGAGCGCCCCGGGCCCGTTCCAGCAGGACCTGCGGATTGCATGCGATCTGCGTCATGGCGAGCCTTCCCACGAGGGGGACCGGTTGGTGAGTCCCATGGGGGATTTGTGCCATGCGCCGCCCTGTCAGACGCGTCGCGAAACACCCCCGTCACCCGGTCGCCGACCGCCTGCCCGAAGCCGGGCAGCGGCCCCCCGCGGAGCACAAAACCCCAGGTAAGTACGGCCTTCCTTGCTGGCGGGCGAGGAAATTCGTGCGTAGTTTCGAGGTGTTGAGGGGGAGCGGACGGCCGGCGGCCGGACCGCTTTCGGGCCATGCACGCGCGCCGCGGGCGAACGCAGGTGAGCGCAGGTGAGTACGTAAGAGGGGATCAGCTCATGTCCATCATCGACACCGAAGCACCACTGCACCAGGCGCACCGCGACAACCACACGCACCGCGATGTGAACGGCGGCTGGCTGCGTCCCGCGGTCTTCGGCGCCATGGACGGCCTGGTCTCCAACCTCGCCCTGATGACCGGTGTCGCGGGCGGCGCGGTGGCCCCGGCCACCATCGTCATCACGGGCCTGGCCGGCCTGGCCGCCGGTGCCTTCTCGATGGCGGCCGGCGAGTACACCTCCGTCGCCTCGCAGCGCGAGCTGGTGCTGGCCGAACTGGACGTGGAGCGGCGCCAGTTGCACAAGCACCCGATCGACGAGATGGAGGAGCTGGCCGAGCTCTACGTCTCGCGCGGGGTGGAGCCCGCGCTGGCCCGCGAGGTGGCCATGCAGCTGTCCCGGGACCCGGAGCAGGCGCTGGAGATCCACGCCCGCGAGGAGCTGGGCATCGACCCGGGCGACCTGCCCTCGCCGATGGTCGCCGCGGTCTCGTCCTTCGGCTCCTTCGCGCTGGGCGCCCTGCTGCCGCTGCTGCCGTACCTGCTGGGGGCGACCTCGCTGTGGCCCGCCGTGCTGGTGGCCCTGCTCGGCCTCTTCGCCTGCGGTGCGGTGGTCGCCCGGGTCACCGCCCGGACCTGGTGGTACAGCGGCCTGCGCCAGCTGGTGCTGGGCGGCGCCGCGGCCGGTGTGACGTACGTCCTGGGCAGTCTGATCGGCGGGGCCGTAGGGTAACCCCCGCGCGGGTGAGACACTATGCATCGCGCAACATGAGTATTCCATTACCCGGCGGTTTCGGACCTGTCACGGCCGGGCATGACACGGAGGCCCCCCTGGCTCATGCTGGAGGGGCCCGTGGGCAATGAAGCCCACCCGTGTCGGGACCTCCGACCCGTGGCCGCAAGGGCCTTTCCCCCCTCGTCCACGCCGCACAGGTCCCCACTTTTCTGCCTCGTGCAGTGTCCGCATGCTGGAATGCGATATCCGGTTCCCGGGATTGCCGTCATCATGTAACCTGCACGAAATTTCGCAGAGGGCCAACGTCGTCCCTCGGCACTTGCAAATGCCACGACGACGACGGGAGAGCCGATGCGTTCCGCATCCACGCACTCCGCGACCGGCCCGAGCACCACCGCCTGGTCGCCCATGGACGGTCGCCCCGCCCAGCAGGGCATGTACGACCCGCGCAACGAGAAGGACGCCTGCGGCGTCGGCTTCGTGGCGAACCTCACCGGCGAGGTCAGCCACACCCTCGTCGAGCAGGCGCTGACCGTACTGCGGAACCTCGAGCACCGCGGGGCCACCGGCTCCGAGCCCGACTCCGGCGACGGCGCGGGCATCCTCTCCCAGGTCCCGGACGCCTTCCTCCGCGAGGTCGCCGGATTCGACCTCCCCGAGGCCGGCGGCTACGCCGTCGGCATCGCCTTCCTCCCCGCCGACGACTCCGCACAGGCCGTCGCGCGCATCGAGGAGATCGCCGCCGAGGAGGACCTGACGGTCCTGGGCTGGCGCGAGGTCCCGGTCACCCCCGACCTGCTCGGCAACGGCGCCCGCGCCACCATGCCGGCCTTCTCGCAGCTCTTCGTGTCCAACGGGACGACCGGCCTGGAGCTGGACCGCAAGGCGTTCGTGCTGCGCAAGCGCGCCGAGCGCGAGGCGGGCGTCTACTTCCCGTCGCTGTCCGCCCGCACCATCGTCTACAAGGGCATGCTGACCACCGGCCAGCTCGAGCCCTTCTTCCCGGACCTGTCGGACCGCCGCTTCGCCTCCGCGATCGCGCTCGTCCACTCCCGGTTCTCCACCAACACCTTCCCCAGCTGGCCGCTGGCCCACCCGTACCGCTTCGTCGCCCACAACGGCGAGATCAACACGGTCAAGGGCAACCGCAACTGGATGAAGGCCCGCGAGTCCCAGCTCGCCTCCGAGCTCTTCGGCTCCGACAAGCTGGAGCGGATCTTCCCGATCTGCACCCCGGACGCCTCCGACTCGGCCTCCTTCGACGAGGTCCTGGAGCTGCTGCACCTCGGCGGCCGTTCGCTGCCGCACAGCGTGCTGATGATGATCCCCGAGGCGTGGGAGAACCACACCTCGATGGACCCGGCCCGCAAGGCCTTCTACCAGTACCACTCCACCCTGATGGAGCCCTGGGACGGCCCGGCCTGCGTCACCTTCACCGACGGCACCCAGGTCGGCGCGGTCCTCGACCGCAACGGCCTGCGCCCCGGCCGCTACTGGGTCACCGACGACGGCCTCGTCGTGCTCGGCTCCGAGGTCGGCGTGCTCGACATCGACCCGGCCAAGGTCGTCCGCAAGGGCCGCCTGCAGCCCGGCAGGATGTTCCTCGTCGACACCGCCGAGAAGCGGATCATCGAGGACGACGAGATCAAGAACGCGCTCGCCGCGGAGCAGCCGTACGCCGACTGGCTCGAGGGCGGCGAGATCGAGCTCGAGGACCTCCCCGAGCGCGAGCACATCGTCCACACCCACGCCTCGGTCACCCGCCGCCAGCAGACCTTCGGCTACACCGAGGAAGAGCTCAAGGTCATCCTCGCGCCGATGGCCCGCACCGGCGGCGAGCCGCTGGGCTCCATGGGCACCGACTCGCCGATCGCGGCCCTCTCCGAGCGCCCGCGGCTGCTGTTCGACTACTTCACGCAGCTCTTCGCGCAGGTCACCAACCCGCCGCTGGACGCCATCCGCGAGGAGCTCGTCACCTCGCTGCGCTCCCACATCGGCCCCCAGGCCAACCTGCTCGAGCCGACCGCCGCGTCCTGCCGCAACATCATGCTGCCGTTCCCGGTGATCGACAACGACGAGCTGGCCAAGCTCATCCACATCAACGCCGACGGCGACATGCCGGGCCTGAAGGCCGTCACGCTCTCCGGTCTCTACCGGGTCAGCGGCGGCGGCGAGGCCCTGGCCGCCCGCATCGAGGCCATCCGCGCCGAGGCCGACGCGGCGATCGAGGGCGGCGCCCGCCTGATCGTCCTGTCCGACCGGCACTCCGACGCCGAGCACGCGCCGATCCCGTCGCTGCTCCTCACCGCGGCCGTGCACCACCACCTCATCGCCACCAAGCAGCGCACCCAGGTGGGCCTGCTGGTCGAGGCCGGCGACGTCCGCGAGGTGCACCACGTCGCGCTGCTCATCGGCTACGGCGCCGCGGCCGTCAACCCGTACCTGGCCATGGAGTCCGTCGAGGACCTGCTGCGGGCCGGCACCTTCCTCGAGGGCATCGAGCCCGAGCAGGCCATCCGCAACCTGATCTACGCCCTGGGCAAGGGCGTCCTGAAGGTCATGTCCAAGATGGGCATCTCGACCGTCGCCTCCTACCGCGGCGCCCAGGTCTTCGAGGCCGTCGGCCTGGACGAGGCCTTCGTCGAGACCTACTTCAACGGCACCGCCACCAAGATCGGCGGCGCGGGCCTGGAGGTCGTCGCCAAGGAGGTGGCCGCCCGCCACGCCAAGGCGTACCCGGCCTCCGGCATCGCCCCGGCGCACCGCGCGCTGGAGATCGGCGGCGAGTACCAGTGGCGCCGCGAGGGCGAGCCGCACCTGTTCGACCCGGAGACGGTCTTCCGCCTCCAGCACGCCACCCGCAACCGCCGGTACGACATCTTCAAGAAGTACACGGACCGGGTGAACGAGCAGTCCGAGCGCCTGATGACGCTCCGCGGCCTCTTCAGCTTCGCCTCCGACCGCCCCGCCATCCCGGTGGACGAGGTCGAGCCGGTCTCCGAGATCGTCAAGCGCTTCTCCACCGGCGCCATGTCGTACGGCTCCATCTCCAAGGAGGCGCACGAGACCCTCGCCATCGCCATGAACCAGTTGGGCGGCAAGTCCAACACCGGTGAGGGCGGCGAGGACCCGGACCGCCTGTACGACCCGGCGCGCCGCTCGTCCATCAAGCAGGTCGCCTCCGGCCGCTTCGGCGTCACCAGCGAGTACCTGGTCAACGCGGACGACATCCAGATCAAGATGGCGCAGGGCGCCAAGCCCGGCGAGGGCGGCCAGCTGCCCGGCCACAAGGTGTACCCCTGGGTCGCCAAGACCCGGCACTCCACCCCGGGCGTGGGCCTGATCTCCCCGCCGCCGCACCACGACATCTACTCCATCGAGGACCTGGCTCAGCTGATCCACGACCTCAAGAACGCCAACCCGGTCGCCCGCATCCACGTGAAGCTGGTCTCCGAGGTCGGCGTGGGCACGGTCGCCGCCGGTGTCTCCAAGGCGCACGCGGACGTGGTCCTGATCTCCGGCCACGACGGCGGAACCGGCGCCTCCCCGCTCACCTCGCTCAAGCACGCGGGCGGCCCCTGGGAGCTCGGCCTGGCCGAGACCCAGCAGACCCTGCTGCTCAACGGCCTGCGCGACCGCATCGTCGTGCAGACCGACGGCCAGCTCAAGACCGGCCGCGACGTGGTCATCGCCGCGCTGCTGGGCGCCGAGGAGTTCGGTTTCGCGACCGCGCCGCTCGTCGTCTCCGGCTGCGTCATGATGCGGGTCTGCCACCTGGACACCTGCCCGGTCGGCATCGCCACCCAGAACCCGGTCCTGCGCGACCGCTTCTCGGGCAAGCCCGAGTTCGTCGTCAACTTCTTCGAGTTCATCGCCGAAGAGGTCCGGGAGCTGCTGGCCGAGCTCGGTTTCCGCACGCTCGAGGAGGCCGTCGGCCACGCCGAGCTGCTGGACACCACCGAGGCCGTCAGCCACTGGAAGGCCCAGGGCCTGGACCTGGCGCCGCTGTTCCACGTGCCCGAGCTGCCCGAGGGCGCGGTCCGCCACGCCCTCATCGCCCAGGACCACGGCCTGGAGAAGGCCCTGGACAACGAGCTGATCCACCTGGCCGCGGACGCGCTGAACGCCGAGACCGCCGAGGCGGCCCGGCCGGTGCGCGCCCAGGTCGCGATCCGCAACATCAACCGCACGGTCGGCACCATGCTCGGCCACCGGGTGACCAAGCAGTTCGGCGGCGCCGGTCTGCCGACCGACACCATCGACCTGACCTTCACCGGTTCGGCCGGCCAGTCCTTCGGCGCCTTCGTCCCCAGCGGCGTGACCCTGCGGCTGGAGGGCGACGCCAACGACTACGTCGGCAAGGGCCTCTCCGGCGGCCGGATCGTGGTCCGCCCGGACCGCGGCGCCGAGCACCTGGCCGAGTACTCGGTCATCGCGGGCAACACCATCGGCTACGGCGCGACCGGCGGCGAGATGTTCCTGCGCGGCCGCACCGGCGAGCGCTTCTGCGTCCGCAACTCCGGTGCGCTGGTGGTCTCCGAGGGCGTGGGCGACCACGGCTGCGAGTACATGACCGGCGGCACGGCGGTCGTCCTCGGCGAGACCGGGCGCAACTTCGCGGCCGGCATGTCGGGCGGCGTCGCGTACGTCATCGACCTCGACCGGGACAACGTCAACGTCGGCAACCTCGACGCGGTCGAGGTCCCGTCCGCCGAGGACCGGCAGTGGCTGCACGACGTGGTGCGCCGCCACGAGGAGGAGACCGGCTCGACGGTGGCCGCCAGGCTCCTCGCCGACTGGGACGCCGCGGCGGCCCGGTTCAGCAAGATCATCCCGACCACGTACAAGGCAGTGCTCGCCGCCAAGGACGCCGCTGAGCGGGCCGGACTCTCCGAGTCCGAGACCACCGAGAAGATGATGGAGGCGGCGACCCATGGCTGACCCGAAGGGCTTCCTCACCACCCCGCGCGAGACCGCCTGCTCCCGTCCGGTCGCCGAGCGGCTCACGGACTGGAACGAGGTCTACGTCCCCGGCTCCCTGCTGCCGATCATCAGCAAGCAGGCCGGCCGCTGCATGGACTGCGGCATCCCGTTCTGCCACAACGGCTGCCCGCTGGGGAACCTCATCCCCGAGTGGAACGACTACGCCTACCGCGAGGACTGGTCGGCGGCGTCGGAGCGGCTGCACGCCACGAACAACTTCCCGGAGTTCACCGGCCGCCTGTGCCCGGCTCCGTGCGAGTCGGCGTGCGTGCTCGGCATCAACCAGCCGGCCGTCACCATCAAGAACGTCGAGGTCTCGATCATCGACAAGGCGTGGGACAACGGGGACGTCACCCCGCAGGCCCCCGAGCGCCTGTCGGGCAAGACCGTCGCCGTCATCGGCTCGGGCCCGGCCGGTCTGGCCGCCGCCCAGCAGCTGACCCGGGCCGGCCACACCGTGGTCGTGTACGAGCGCGCCGACCGCATCGGCGGCCTGCTGCGGTACGGCATCCCCGAGTTCAAGATGGAGAAGGTGCACATCAACCGCCGCATCGAGCAGATGCGCGCGGAGGGCACCAAGTTCCGCACCGGCGTCGAGGTCGGCCGCGACATCTCCGCCACGGACCTGCGCAAGCGGTTCGACGGCGTGGTCATCGCCGCCGGCGCGACGGTCTCCCGCGACCTGCCGGTCCCGGGCCGCGAGCTGAACGGCATCCACTTCGCGATGGAGTACCTGCCGCTGGCCAACAAGGTGCAGGAGGGCGACTTCGTGGCGCCCCCGATCACCGCCGAGGGCAAGCACGTGGTCGTCATCGGCGGCGGCGACACCGGCGCGGACTGCGTGGGCACCGCCCACCGCCAGGGCGCGGCCTCGGTCACGCAGCTGGAGATCATGCCGAAGCCGGGCGAGGACCGGAACGCCAACCAGCCGTGGCCGACCTTCCCGATGCTGTACAAGGTCACCTCCGCGCACGAGGAGGGCGGCGAGCGGGTCTACTCCGTCTCCACCACCCACTTCGAGGGCGACGAGGACGGCAACGTCCAGGCGCTGCACCTGGTCGAGGTGGAGTTCGTCGAGGGCAAGCTGGTCCAGAAGCCGGGCACCGAGCGGTCGATCCCGGCCCAGCTGGTCACCCTGGCCATGGGCTTCACCGGCACGGACCAGGCCAACGGCCTGGTGCAGCAGTTCGGTCTGGAGCTGGACGAGCGCGGGAACATCGCCCGCGACGCGTCGTACGCGACCAACGTGGACGGCGTGTACGTCGCCGGCGACGCGGGCCGCGGCCAGTCCCTGATCGTCTGGGCCATCGCCGAGGGCCGCTCCGCCGCCCGCGGCGTGGACCGCTTCCTGACCGGCACCAGCACCCTCCCCTACCCGGTCAAGCCGACGGACCGAGCCCTGACCGTCTGACCTGATCCAAGCCCCGGGCCCCGGCCCGGGGCCCGCAATACCCGCAGTACCGGCCTCCTCCCGGGGTCACCCCTCATACGGTCCGTACAACGGAGTACGGCACTCGACACAGCGCCCGCACCGGCACCATTTCCGGACGCCGGTCTCACACCGCTCGGCCGCAGGCGGCCTCCCGGGCTTCGCCCGGCTGCGCCGGCCTCCGGCCGTCGGTGGCGCTTGAGGTTCCCGTAGTACCGGCCCTCCCGGGGTCACCCCTCATACGGTCCGTACAACGGAGTACGGCACTCGACACAGCGCCCGCACCGGCACCATTTCCGGACGCCGGTCTCGCACCGCTCGGCCGCAGGCGGCCTCCCGGGCTTCGCCCGGCTGCGCCGGCCTCCGGCCGTCGGCGGGCGGTCCCGTAGTACCCGTAGTACCGGCCCTCTCCCGGGGCCACCCCTCATGCGGTCCGTACAACGGAGTACGGCACTCGACACAGCGCCCGCACCGTCCCCGACCGGACGACCTGCGGGCGCTGTGGCGCGTCGGGGGGTGGCTACTCGGGGGCGAACTCGTACTGGAGCTCGTAGAGGTGGCCCGCCTTGACCATGACGGTGACCTCGACCGGGCGGTCCGCCGCGTCGTAGACCGTGCGGAGCGTGCGCAGGACCGGCAGGTCGCCGGAGAGCCGCAGGGCGGCGTACTGCTCCTGCGTCGCGATCCGGGCCGATACGCGGTCCACGCTCAGACGGGGCGAGTGGCCGAGTTCCCCGAGGAGCGTCGGGGTGCCGCCCTTGATCTTGCGGGCCTCGGCGAGCGGCGTGCCCTCCGCCAGGTCCAGCGGATAGTAAGAACTGACCAGTTCGGACGGCTCGCCGTCCACGTCGATCAGCTGGCGGCGCAGCATGGCGGTGGCACCCTCCGAGATCGCCAGGGCCGCCGCGATGTCTCCCGAGACCTCGGCGGGCCCCACCGAGAGCAGCCTGCTCCGGGCGGCACGGCCCTGTCCGGCCGCTTCCCGGAGCCATGGGAATCCGCCGCCCGATGATGCGGCCGTCAGTGACCCGGCCGGGCGCACGGTCCGCTGGCGGTTCTCCCGTACCGTCACCGACGCGCCCGCGCGGCCCACGACGAGCCCTTCCTCTTTGAGGAGGAGCAGAGCCTTCTGGATCGTCGCGTTCGAGGCGTCGAACCGGGCCTTCAGCCGGGCTGTGGAGGGCAGCTTCGCGCCGGGCGGGAGCGTGCCGCTCATGATCTCCTCGCGGAGGTCCGCCGCGATGCGGGCGTGCAGCGCTCTGGTGTCGGGTGTCCCGGGGTCGGTGGCCAAGCGCTTCATCCCATCCTGATCTCGTAGCGCAGCTGTTGGCGGGAGGCGGGCATGAGCATCAGGTCCGCCTGGAGGGGGCGGTCGGCGGCGTCGTAGGTGACGCGGGTGATGCGCAGGACCGGTTCGGCGGGGCCGAGGGCGAGGCGGTCGTGCTCTTCCTCGGTGGGCATCCGGGCGGTGACCTGTTCGGACGCGCGGACGCCGAGGTGGCCGAGGGCGGCGAGGAAGGTGACCGCGCCGCCGCGGATCTTCGCCGTGCCGGCCAGCGGGGTGCCGGCGGCGATGGCGTACGGGTAGTAGGTGTCGGTCAGTTCGCACGGCACGCCGTCGAGGTCGATCAGCCGGCGACGGACCACCACCGTCTCACCTTCGGCCAGCCCCAACAGCGCGGCGACCTCGCCGGACGCCGTCGCCTCGCCCGCCGAGACGATCCGCTGCCCGCCCCGCCGCCCCCGAGCCGCCGCCTCCTCGCTCCAGGCGTCCCCCTGTCCGCCCGTACGAGGCACCAGGTACGGCATCGACGCACTGGTCCATCGGTCCTCGGCCATGGGTCCCTCCCGCAACGGTCCTCGTGGACCCACCACGGTATGCGACGGCGTGCCGGTGGAGAGGCGTCAGGGCAACCTTGCTGCCTTTCGCGAAAAGCGCTACGGTCTGTGCTGACCCTGAGGCCCAGAGTGAACGGTGGTGGGGTGGCCATGTCGATCGTCCGGCAGCAGCGCTTCGCGCGTGCTCGCGTATCGGTGCGCGCGGCTCGTCAGTTCGTGGGGGACACGCTCACGTGCTGGGGGGTGCGGGGGCGGTGGGACGAGATGCGGCTCTGCGCTTCGGAGCTGGCCGCCAATGCGGTTCTGCACGGCGCTCCGCCTGGGCGGGACTTCTGTGTGCGGTTGGTGCGCGAGCCGGGGCGTGTGCTGATCGAGGTGCGTGACACTGGGCCCGGGCTGCCCGTCATCCAGTGCGTTTCATCCGAGGCGGCGGCGGGGCGCGGGCTGTGGTTGGTGCGAGAAGTGGCTGATGACTTCGGCGTGCTGGACGAGCCGGTCGGCAAGACGGCCTGGGTGGCATTCGTCGAGTAGTCGGCGGCCGGTGAAGGCTACCCGGGAGTATTGACTATTAGTCAATTCGGGCTCAGGCTCCTGGGGATGGCATCCGGTGCGTTCCAGGGCGTGGGAGGTCGGTTGTGAGTGGGGACGGGTTCGAGCTGTTGGTGCGGGGGTTGAAGGGGGAGCCGCCCGGGTCGTTCGCCGGGTTGGGTGACGGGGAGTTGGGGCGGTTGGCGGCCGCCCTGGAGGGGGAGCGGCGGCGGCGGGCCGCGGGGCTCGGGGAGGCCGCCGAGGAGGCGCTGAAGCTGGTGCCGGCGCTCGCCCGGGGCCCCGTCCGCAAGATCCTCTTCCGGTGAAGGGCCGGTGACCGCCGTGGACGCGCTCAGGAACCGCGCCGAGGCCGACAAGCTCGCCCGGCTGCTCGGCGCCGAGGCCCCCGCCCTGGACTTCCTCGCGGCCCTGCCCGCCGAGGACGTCCGCCGCTTCCGCGAACAGGCCTCCGCCGCGCTGCACGACGGCGCGCCCGAGATGCTGGACCGGATCGCCGCGGCCACCAAGCTGGTGCCCGCCGGGGTGGCCGCCGCGATCAGCCAGAAGGCCCTCGGCCCCGAACTGGCCGCCGCCGTGGCCGGCCGGCTGGACCCGCCCCGGGCCGCCGACATCATCGACAAGCTGCCGGTCGCCTTCACGGCCGCCTCCTGCGCCCACCTCGACCCGCGCAGGATCCCCGGGATCGTGGACCGGCTCGACGAGGACCTGGTCGTGCGGATCGCCGTCGGCCTGGCCGAGGCCGGGGACCACGTCACCATGGGCCGCTTCGTGGCCCACCTCGCGGACGGGGCGCTGGGCCGGATCCTCGGCCAGGTCGACGACCCGACCGTGCTGCGCACCGGCTACTACATCGACCAACCCGAACGGCTGGGCCGGATCGTGGAGCTGATGGGCGACGCCCGGCTGGCCTCGGTGGTACGGGCCGCCGGCGCGGACGGGCTGTGGCCCGAGGCGCTGGCGGTGGCGGGGATGGTCACCGGCGGACAGCGCACCCGGATCGCCGAGTTGACCGCCCGGCTCCCGGCGGCGGAACTGGACGGGCTGGTCGCGGCCGTCCACGAGCAGGGCCTGTGGGAGTCGCTGCTGCCGCTGGTCGCCCTGCTGGGGGAGGCGGACCGGCGCGCGGTGGCCGCACTGGGCTCGCTGGCCGATCCCGGGGTGCTGCGCGGGGTGGTCCGGGCGGTGGTGGCCACCGGTCTGTGGGCGGAGTTCCTGCCGCTGGTGGAGGCCCTGCCGCGACCCTCCCGGCAGGTGGTCGCGGACGCCGCCGGGGCGCTGCCGGAGGCCGACCTCGACGCGCTGGCGCGTGAGGTCGACCGGCGGGACCTGTGGGAGCTCGTGCTCCCGCTGGTCGAGCTGATGGACGAGACCGGCAAGGAGCGGATCTTCGCCCTCCCCGCCTTCCGGGAGCAGGCGGCGGAGTAGCGCCGCGGCGCCGCCCGCCCTCCGAGCGGCGCCCCGCCCCGTACCTCCGTACCCCCGGACCGGGAGGAGTCAGCCCTCCCGGTCCGGGGTCCCGGGGGCGACGGCGGCCCGGTCGGGTAGCCGGGCCGCCCCGGTGGTCCCCGCCCCGCCCGCTCGCCGCCCGTCGGCGACCCGTCCCGGCCTGGCCCGGAGCCCTGTCCCGCCCGGCCAGGAGCCCGCGTCCCGGCCTGGCCGGGAGCCCCCGTCCCCGCCCCCCGACCACCCGCCGGCATACGTCGGCAACCGGCATAAGCCGACACGCCGACCCCACCCCCCGTATAGGTCGGTCAATGACATATGGTGGTCGCATGACTGACCGTGCCATGCAGGAGCCGACCCTGCTCCTCCTCACCGCGCTCGCGGACGAGCCGCGCCACGGCTACGCGATCGCGCGTGAGGTGGAGGCGATCTCGGGCGGCCGGGTGAAGATGCGGACCGGGACGCTGTACGGGGCGCTGGAGCGCCTGTTGCAGCAGGGGCTGATCGAGGTCCACAGCGAGGAGGTCGTCGACAGCAGGCTGCGGCGCACCTACACGCTGACCACCCCCGGCCGCACCGCCCTGGCCGCCGAGGCCGAGCGGATCGCGGCCACCGCCCGCGAGGCCACCCGCCGCCTGCGGACCGCCGGAGCCACCGGCAAGGCGGCCACCACGTGAACCCCGTCCTGCTGCACCTGTACCCGGCCGGCTTCCGCCGCGCCTTCGGCGAGGAGATAGCCGAGGCCTACCGGGAGGCGACCGAGGGCGCGAGCCCCCGGGACCGCCTCCGCGAGGCCTGGGACGTCGTCGCCCACGCGCTCCGGCTCCGGCTCGGGGTCGGATCCGCCCACCCGGGCGGGCGGCTCTTCGCCAGTACCGCCCCGTTCGCGCTGGCCGCCACCGCCGGATACGCCGCCTTCAACCTGATCTGCACCGTCGGCGACTGGTACGTCATGCGCAGCGCGCCCGATGCCGTCGGCACCACGGCTCCGCTCACGACCCTGATGAACGCCGGCTACCTGCTGACCCTCATCGGCGCGGTGGTGGCGCTCGCCGGGCGCCACGTCCCGGGCGTGCTCTGCGCGGTCGCCGGGACGGCGGTCACCGCGGTCAGCTTCCTCTTCCCGGTCTGGCGCATGGGGCCGGAACTGTTCTGGCAGACCTACGGCTTCCTGCTCGCACCGGTCCTGATCGCCGCCCTCCCGCTGGCCTGCCCGCCGGACCTGAGGCCCGCCCGCCGGGTGCGCAGCACCGCGGGCGTGTTCGCGGTGGCGGTCTGGGCCGTCCTGCTCGTCGCGGCCATGGTCGTGATCGACCCCCTGGGCATCAGCCTCGTCGTGCCCTGGCGGCTGGGCGTCCCGCTCGCCGCCGCACTCGTCCTCGCGGGCCGCCCGGCTTTCGCGGGGATCACCAGCCCCGGCCGGACCGCCTTCGCCGCCGTCCCGACGCTGGTCATCCTGTACTTCTCCGGCTGGGTGAGTACCGAGAAGATGCTCACCGCCGTCGGCGCGGTCGTCGTGACCATGGTGGCCCTGCGCATCCACGGCAGACGCGGCAGCGGCTCCGACACCGCGAACCCGGCCTGACCGCGGGGGTCCGCCCCCGCCCCCTCCCATGCCCCCCGCCACCGGGCCCCGCCCGGTGGGCGGCCGCGGCATGCCCGCGTCCGCCGTCCCCGCCGGCGGTCCCCCGCGACCGGCCGCCCGGCCCCCCGAGGTCCCCTGTCCCC
>NZ_JBFBGK010000111.1:0-26545 GCF_040684615.1 Streptomyces sp. NPDC089919 | reverse complement strand
ATGGTCTCGGAGTGGAACCAGTGGTTGGTGCCGGCGCCCATCAGGATCATGCAGCGGCCCTGGGACTTCTCGGCCGTCTCGGCGAACTCCCGGGCGATCTTCACGGCCCGGGCGGCCGGGACCGAGGTGTGGGTCTCCTGCCAGGCGGGGGTGCCGGGCTGCCCGGCGTCCTCGTAGGAGGTGGGCCAGGTGCCCGGCAGGCCCGGCCGGGCCACGCCGTACTGGGCCAGCAGCAGGTCGTACACGGTGGTGACCAGCTTCCCGCCGACCCGGTGCACCGGCACGCCGCGGTGCATGACCTCGCCGCGGCCCTGGCCGTGCTCGCCGCCCTCGGTGTCGAAGCGGGGCAGCAGCACCTCGGCGCTCTCGCCGGTGCCGTCGCCGTAGAGGGAGAGCCGGGGCCGGACGTCGCCGAGGTCCAGGTTCCACTTGCCCTTGCCGCTCTCCGTCCAGCGGAAGCCGAGGGAGCCGCCGGGCACCGCGGGCGCGCCGGTGGCGTCGTCGAGCACCGCGGTCTTCCACTCGGCGCCCTCGGCGGTGTCGCCGAGGTCGGCGGCGCGCAGGAACTTGTCCGGGACGTACCCGCCGTCCTTCGCGGTGAGGGTCACCAGGAAGGGCAGGTCGGTGTACTTGCCGACGTAGTCGGTGAAGAACGGCGTCTGCCGGTCGACGAAGAACTCCTTGAGGATGACGTGCCCCATGGCCAGCGCGAGGGCGCCGTCGGTGCCGGGGTGCGGGTGCAGCCACTCGTCGGCGAACTTGGCGTTGTCGGCGTAGTCCGGGGCCACCACGACGACCTTCTGGCCGCGGTAGCGGGCCTCGGCCATCCAGTGGGCGTCGGGGGTGCGGGTGACGGGGACGTTGGAGCCCCACATCATCAGGTAGGCCGCGTCCCACCAGTCGCCGGACTCGGGCACGTCCGTCTGGTCGCCGAAGACCTGCGGGGAGGCCACCGGCAGGTCCGCGTACCAGTCGTAGAAGCTGAGCATCGGGGCGCCGATGAGGCTCATGAACCGGGCGCCGGCCGCGTGCGAGACCATCGACATGGCCGGGATCGGGGAGAAGCCGGCCACCCGGTCCGGGCCGTACTGCTTGATGGTGTGGACGTGTGCGGCCGCGATGATCTCGACGGCCTCGTCCCAGGTGGCGCGGACCAGGCCGCCCTTGCCGCGGGCCTGTTGGTAGCGGCGGCGCCGCTCGGGGTCGCCCTGGATGTCCGCCCAGGCCAGCACCGGGTCGCCGAGCCGCGCCTTCGCCTCCCGGTACAGCTCCAGGAGCACGCCCCGCACGTACGGGTAGCGGACCCGGGTCGGGGAGTACGTGTACCAGGAGAAGGCGGCGCCGCGGGGGCAGCCGCGGGGCTCGTACTCGGGGCGGTCCGGGCCCACGGACGGGTAGTCGGTGGCCTGGGTCTCCCAGGTGATGATCCCGTCCTTGACGTAGACCTTCCACCGGCACGAGCCGGTGCAGTTCACGCCGTGCGTGGAGTACACGACCTTGTCGTGGCTCCACCGGTCCCGGTAGAAGGCGTCGCCCTCCCGGCCGCCGGTGAGGCGCACGCTGTGCAGGTCGGGCGCGTCCTCGCCGCGACGGAAGAACCTTCCGGACTTGAGCAGCAGAGCTCCGGGCTCGGACGGGGTGTCCTGCACGTCGGCCTCCCGTGATGACGGTCGTGAGCACTTATATAAGTCGCAAATCGGTCATTTCGCATCGCGGGGTGTCGCGGATGCCGCACTGGGGCCCTACACGGCCGCGCCGAGGGCCACGAACCCGCAGATGAGGACGAACAGGATGGCCAGCAACGGCCAGACGAAGCGCAGGTACTTGTCGTAACCGACCTTCGCCAGGGCCACGCCGCCGATGGTCACGGCGGTGGTCGGCACCCACAGGTTCATCCAGCCGCTGGCCGCCTGCCAGGCCGTGACCACCACCGCGCGCGAGACGCCCGCGAAGTCGGCCAGCGGGGCCAGGATCGGCATGGCGAGCGTGGCGTGGCCGGAGGTGGAGGGGATCAGGAAGGCCAGCGGCAGGTTCACGATGAAGACGATCACCGCGAACAGGCTCGAGGACGTGCCCTTGACCACCCCTTCGATGGAGTGCAGCACGGTGTCGGTGACCTTGGTGTTGTTCATGATGACGGTCACCCCGCGGGCCAGCACGATCACCAGCGCGGGGGAGACGAAGTCCGCCGCGCCCTGGATGATCGTGGAGCTGAGCTTCTGCTCCCCGAGCCGGGCCACCAGCCCGACCAGGACCGCCGCGACCAGGAAGAGCGCCGCCAGCTGCGGGAAGGACCAGTCCAGCTCCCACCCGTAGGGGGTGGCGTCCGCCTTGCCGGTGAGGGCGCTGGCCCAGGGCACCACCGAGAAGATCATGAAGACGAAGACCAGGGTCATCAGGACCAGCACGCGCTTGTGGAGGGCGGAGAGCTCGGGCTCCTCCTCGGTCTCCACGGCCGACTGTTCCCGGTCGCCCGGCAGGAAGCCGCAGATCGACCGCTCCGGGTCCCGCTGCACGCGGGTGGCGTACCGCACCACGTACAGCACGGTGACCGCGGTGAGCACGATCCACATGAGGGCGCGCAGCGCGATGCCGTCGCCCAGCGAGATGTCCGCGGCGGAGGAGGCCACTCCGGTGGCGAAGGGGTTGACCGTGGAGCAGAGCACGCCGACGCCGGCCCCCAGGATGGCCGCGCCGACCGCCACCAGCCGGTCGTAGCCGAGCGCCAGCATCATCGGCACCAGCAGGCCGTAGAAGCCCAGGGTCTCCTCGGCGAAGCCCTCCACGGTGCCCAGCACCGAGAAGGCCACCATCACGCCCGCGATCAGCAGGGCGCCGCGGTCCCGCAGCCGGTGCGCCAGGCGGGCGATGCCCCGGTCCAGGGCGCCGGTGGCGAAGACCACCGTGATGAAGGCGCCGATGGCCAGGACGAAGAGGAACACCCCGGCGCTGCCGTACAGGTCGCCGGACAGGCTCGGCCCGACCATGCCGGAGGCCGGGTCCTTGATGCCGTACAGGCCGTTGACGGGGGAGAGGAAGAGGTCGTTGAGCCGGTCGGTGAAGGACTGGTCGGAGGCCACCCGGTGGTAGGTGCCCTGGAGGGGCGCGCCGCTGTCGTTGCGCCGGTACTCGCCGGACGGGATGAGGAAGGCGAGCAGCCAGACGGCGATCGTGACCACGGCGAGCACGGTCAGGGCGCTGGGGAAGGCGAACTTCCGGCGGCCGCCCTCCTCCTGGGGCGGCTCGGGGCCGTCGGCCGGGGGGCCGCCGCCGGCGGGTTCCGCTCCGAGCGCGGCGGCCGGGTCCGCCACCGGCGCGGGGCCGGCCGGGTCCCCGGCGGCGGGTCCGTCCGGGGCGGTCATGCGCCGCTCTCCCCGGCCGGGGCGCCCGGGCCGCGGTCCGCCCCGAAGTCGGCCGCGTACTCGCGCACGAAGGCGCACATCGCCACGACCGTGTTGCGCAGTTCGGAGAAGAGCACGCGTTCGTTGGGGGCGTGCAGGTTGCACATGCTGTCCTGGGCTCCGAAGAGCAGCACCTCGGCGCCCGGCGCGGCCTTCGCCAGTCCGTTGACCAGCGGGATCGAGCCACCGGTGGCGACGTACGACGCCTCGGTGCCCCAGGCCTCCTTGAGGGCGGTCAGCGCCGCCCGGTACGCCGGGCCGCCGGTGCGGGCCTCGAAGCCGGGGCCGGTGTCCCCGGGGGTGACCGTCAGGGGGACGCCGAAGGGGCGTAGCGAGCGCAGGTGGTCCACCAGCCTCGCCTGCGCCTCGCGGGCGTCCTGGAGCGGATGGAAGCGCAGGTTGAGCTTGGCCCGGGCGTACGGGACCACCGCGGAGGCGGCGTGCTCCACGCTCGGGGCGTCCAGCCCGATGACCGTGATGGCCGGGCCGCTCCACAGCCGCTCGCCCAGCGCCCCGGAGCCGACCAGCGGGATCCCGTCGCGGACGCCGGCCAGGTCGCGGAACTCCTCCTCGGTGTAGCCGGTGCCGGTCCAGGCCTCCCGGCGCAGCCCCGACACGGCGACGTCGCCGTTGACGTCGTGCAGCGTCGACAGGGCCTTGAGCAGCACCAGCAGCGCGTCGGGGGCCGCCCCGCCGAACTCGCCGCTGTGCCGGGGCTCGGCCAGGGTGCGGACCTCCACCACCACTTCGCAGGCGCCCCGCAGGCCGGTGGTCAGGGTCGGCGTGCCGGGGCGCAGGTTGCCCAGGTCCGCGATGACCATGGCGTCGCAGGCGAACCGCTCCGGGGCGGTGGGCGGGTAGTCGTCGAAGGGGCTGCCGTACTCCTCCTGCCCCTCGATGACGATCTTGATCCCGACCGGCGGGCGGCCCTCGAAGGCCCGCAGCATGCCCAGGTGCGCGATCACGTTGGACTTGTCGTCCGCGATGCCCCGGGCCCGCAGCCCGCCCTCGACCGGGGTGGGTTCGAACGGCGGCGACAGCCACAACGCCTCGTCCCCGGCGGGCTGTACGTCGTAGTGCCCGTAGAGCAGCACGGTCGGCGCGGCCGGGTCCGGGGGCGGAATCTCGCCGAAGATCACGGGTGCGGTGCCCGGCAGGTCCAGCCGCTCGATCCGCGGCACCCCCGCGTCCCGCAGGAGTCCGACGAGCAGGTCGTGGGCCTCCTCGACGGGCTCGGACGGGAAACCGGGGAAGGCGACCGACGGGATCGCCGCCAGCCGCTCCAGATCCGCCCGCAGGCCCGCCATCAGCCCGTCGACCCTGGCTTCGAGTTCCACGGCACACCGCCTCGGCTTTCGTCCGGTGGGTCAGGAGAGCCCCGGACGGTCAGGTTCCGCCGGGGTCCCTCAAGCCCTCCCAGTCTTGGCCAGCCCCCCGCCCGGCGCCGTGCGCGTACCGCCGACCGGGTGATCCGGGCCGCGTGGAGGCCGGCCGTCGGGCTCCCGCCCGGTGGCCGAAACGCGCTGGAGCGCACGCCCGGTGCGCGCGGGCGCGTATCGAACCGGCCCCCTGATCGTTTCTTCTCCCGGAGCCACCAGCCCCGGTGCGCCCCACCGGACGCGGAGAGGACACGCGGTGACCGCTTGGCAGTACCTCGCCGGTGTGGGCGTGATCGCCGCCCTGTGCCCGCTGCACGGCCACGCCGAGGTCGCCGCCCCGGCCGGCCCGGGCCCCGGGCACCTGCACACCGCATGGCTCGAACCGGGCCCCGGGCACGGCCCGTCGGCCCGGGTCGACGTCTGCGTGCCGGGCCGGGCGCACCCGCCCCGGGTGGTGCCGCCGCTGCCGGTGCCGCGGCCGGTGACCCCGCCCGCGCCGGTGGTGCGGACACCGGCCCCGGCGCCGGCCGGTCCGGTCCGGCCGCACCCGGCGCCCGCACCCGCGGCCCACGCCCCGCTGCGACCGGCGCCCGCGCCGGCGCGGGCGGTCGAGCCCGCGCCCCCCGTCGAGCCGGTACCGGAGACCCCGGAGCCGGCCCCGGCCCCGTCGCCCGCACCCGCGGCGGCGGGGCCCGCCTCCCGCTTCCACGTCCGCCCGTACCACTCGGCCGTCCTCGAACGCCGGGGCCCCCGGGGCATGTCCACCATGATGCTGATGGTCGTCGTGACCACCCCGGCCGTGCTGGCCGCCGCCGCCCTGCGCCCGCGCGGGCGCGGCGGAGCGGCCGCCGCCCCGGCCGGCTGACATCCCCGGGCCGCCCCGCGCCGGCCCCGCCCGGGCCGCCCGACGGCCGCCCGGAAGACCCACACCCCCTCTGGAGACACCCCGTGTCCGAATGGCTGGTCCTGGCCGTCGCCATGGCGCTGGTCTGCGCCGTCGTCCTCATCTTCACGAACCTGCGGCACCGCAGGGCGGCCGAGGACGAGGACACCAACGAAACCCCCGACGTCATCGAGTACATGACGATGATGGTCGGCGTGGTCTACGCGATCGTCCTCGGCCTCGCCATCGCCGGGGTGTGGGAGGCCCGCGGCGCCGCCGAGGACGACGTCCGCCGCGAGGCGCAGGCCCTGTACGAGGTCACCCAGCGGGTGGACGTCTACCCCGCGGCGGTCCGCGACCGGATCCGCGGCGAGGTGGACGACTACGTCACCCACACCGTCGCCGTCGACTGGCCCCGGATGACCCAGGAGGAGCCCGCCTCGGCGAAGGGTGCCGAACTGCTGGGCCGGCTGCGCGCCGACGTCACCCACCAGAGCCCCGCCAACGAGCTCCAGGCGCAGGCCTACCAGCCGCTGCTGGACCACATCGCCACCGCCGACGACGCCCGGCACGCCCGCACCCAGAACGGCGGCTCCACGCTGCCGGACGTCATCTGGGTCGGTCTGATCGTCGGCGGGGTGGTCACCATCGGGCTGATCTTCACGCTGCAGATCCGCCGCTCCGGCCGGGAGCTGCTGCTCGCCGGCCTCTTCAGCGCCCTGATCGTCTTCCTGCTGTTCATGGTCTGGAGCTTCGACGCGCCCTTCGGCCGGGAGGGCTTCGACTCGGCCGCGCCCTTCCAGGACCTCTTCCCCACCGTGGCCCAGGCGGCCGGCCTGCAGCCGTAGGCCGTCCCCGAGCGCCCGTACGGTCCGCCGTACGGGCGCTCAGGCGTCCGTGCGGTCCATGAAGGCGCGCTCGCGGGCGGTCAGCGGGGGGCCGGACAGCTGGGGCAGCCGGGGGCCGAGCAGGGCGTGCCACAGGACCCGCGGCCGGACCAGGGTGGTCATCGGCGCGGAGAGGGTCATCACGTCGGTGAGCGCGGTGGCGACGTGGAAGTCGCCGGTGGCGGTGAGCATCAGCCGGTCCACGTACCGGGCCAGCAGGTGGTCGGCGGCCCGGGGCGGCCGGCCGGTGGTGTCCGGGTAGAAGATGTCCTGTCCGGTGGCCAGGCTCCAGGCCACCGTCACCGGCCCGGCCACGGCCTTCTGCACCCGCCGGGCCAGCCCGGCGCCGGCCAGTCCGGCACCGGCCAGCTCGGCGCGCAGCAGCCGGGCGCACTGGGCGGCCACGGACATGCCGTGCCCGTAGATCGGGTTGAAGGAGGCGATCGCGTCGCCGACCACCACCAGCCCCTCGGGCCAGCGCCGGGACTTCTCGTAGAAGCGGCGCCGGTTGGCGGTGTTGCCGAAGGTCGCCACCTCGGTCAGCGGGGTGGCGTGCGCCAGCAGCTCGGCCACCACCGGGTGCCGGGCCGAGCGCGCGAAGTCCTCGAACTCCGCGGTGTCCCGCGAGGGCTGGGCCCCGCGGGTACCCGAGAGGGTCACCAGCCAGCGGCCGTCCTCCACGGGCATCAAGGTGGCGGTCCGGCCCGGGCGCGGATCGCGGGCCACGGACTGGACGGTGACCACCGGGAAGTCCTCGGTGCCGGGCGGCGCCTGGTAGAGGCGGCTCGCGTACACCACCCCGGAGTCGACCTCCTCCTGGGGGACCTCGGCCAGCCCGAGGGAGCGCAGCCACTTGGGCGCGTCGGTGCTCCGGCCGCTGGCGTCCACCACCAGGGTGGCGTCCAGCAGCCGCTCCTCGCCGTCGTCGGTGCGCACCCGGACGCCCGTGACCCGCCGCGCGTCGCCGGCCAGCCCGGTCACCCGGGCCCGGGCGAGGGTCTTGACCGAGGGCAGCGCCAGGACCTGCTCGCGGACCGCCCAGTCGAGCAGGTCGCGGGTGCAGGCGAAGACGTAGTGGGTGGGCCGCCAGCGCCGGTACCAGCCCTGGGCCGAGAGGGCGACCATGCCGTGGGTGAGCGGGATCCGGCGGGCGCCCGCGGTCAGCAGCCGGCCGCTGACGCCGGGCAGCAGCTGCTCCATGGCCTCCACGCCGCCGGACCACATCATGTGCGCGTGCCCGGACTGCGGCAGGTACCGCCGGGGCTCGGCGGTGGCCGGCAGGACGTCCCGCTCGACGACCGTGACCTCGTCGGCGTAGGGGGCGATCGCGGCGGCCGCGAGCATGCCGGCGAGGCCGCCGCCGATCACGACGGCTCTTCGGTGTTCGGACGGCGCGGCGGGGGCCGGTGATGCGCTCATCGGTGGTCGCTTTCTGTGCTGGCGGTGCGTCGGCGGGCGTCTTCGACGATCGGGGAGCAGCGCAGTAAGCGGGAGATGAGGACCAGGTCGCGCTGGCCGTCGGAACGGGGGGCGGTGTAGGCGTCGGTGGAGCCGATGACCCGCTCGTCGGGGTCGGCGGCGCGGGCGTTGATGGCGGCGGCCACCATGGCGGCCTCGGCGGTGGCCTCGGCGTCCTGGACACCGGCGCCGGCGCCCACCGCGGCGGCGTGGGCGCGGGCCCGCAGGTCCTGGTCGAAGTACGGGTTCAGGTGCAGGATGCCGTCCCGGATGTCGGCGATCCGGTGGGTGACCCGCAGGTCCGCCGGGGACCACCAGGAGATGTGCACCGGCGTCGGCGGGCGGGGCGTGGCGGCGCGCAGCTCCCGCCACAGGGGCCCCAGCGCCCGGTACATGGCCCAGGCCTGCCAGTGCTCCTGGATGCGGACGGCCACCAGCGGGATGACGAAGCCCACACCGATCAGCAGCGCGGAGACCTGGGCGATCGGCGGCGCCACGTCGGTGCTGAGGTAGTCGAGGTCGTGGCCGGTCCAGCGGGCGATGATCGCGGTGAACTTCGCCGCGTCGAAGAGCAGGTTGAGCAGGAAGCCGGCGACCATCAGCTTCAGCCCGGAGCGGAGCCAGCCGCCCACCCGCAGGGACCAGCGGCGGCAGAGCACGGTCATGATCACGGCGGCCGTGGTGTGGGCCGCCAGGTAGAGCGTGATCATCTCCCGCATGTACGGCGTGTTCGCGTAGTACGTGTCCAGGTCCCGCAGCCGTTCCACGGGCGCGTCGGCCAGCGAGAAGAGGATGATCAGCGCCGAGATGACCACGCAGTAGGCGGCCAGGCACCAGCGCGAGACGAGCCGGGTGCGCTCGGGCTCCCCGCCGCGCCAGCTGATGAGCAGCAGCAGGCAGGAGGCGCTGAACGCGCTCAGCACGCAGTACACCAGCGGCGCCGAGACGTTGGGGATGCCGATGGCGGCGTTGACGACGTGGATGGTGGGCGGGGCGGCGAAGACGAAGACCAGGCTCGCCACCAGGAGCAGGATGCTGACGGCCCGCACGAGCGGGTCCCGCCAGTCGCGCAGCAGGCCCGGGACCTTGCAGGCGAAGGCGATGACGAGCACCGCCGCGGGTACGTAGAAGGGCGTTCCGTCCAAGGTCAGACCTGCGGTCCCCGGTAGCCGAGGGAGGCCTCGATCCGGGCCGCCAGCGGGTCGCCCGCGGGGGCGGCCGCGCGCGGGGAGAACAGCCAGGGCCGGCACTTGCTGCCCAGCAGCAGGCCGAAGCTCTCCGCCTCGGTCTCCTCGGCGACGTTGCCGCGGGTACGCGCGGCGACCCGGCGGACCGTCTCGCTGAGGTCCGCCTCCTCCGTCAGCAGCCGCGCGGCCACGGCGGAGCCGTCGACGTGGTGGCTGCAGTGGCCGGCCTTCATGTGCCACAGCTCGTGGCCCAGGATCACCAGCTGGTGGTCGGGTGCGGTGTTCTCCTCGACGACGACCACGTCCCGGTCGGCCATGTCCAGCCACAGGCCGCTGGCCGTACCGGGCGGGAACGACGCCATCCGGAACTGCACGGGCCGCCCGCGGTGCTTGCTCATGCCCTCGCACAGGGCGGTGTAGAGGTCCGCGGGTTGCGCGGGCACCGGCAGCCGGAGGCCGGCCACCAGCTCCTGGCACAGCCGCCGCTGTTCTCTGCCTATGTTCACCGTTCTCCCCGTCGGCACGGATCCGGATCAGGACTCAGGAATCTGTGGGCTTGACGCTTTCGAGAAGCATGTCCAGCCATTCGGTGACCTTGTCCCGGTGCTTGTCGCTGGGCAGCTGGGCCGCTCTCCAGGCGATCCCCCGGACGCCGTGGTCCTGGAGGAGCCGGGCCAGGGGATCCCCGCCCGCGGCGGCGGCCTGGGCGGGTACGGTCTCGCGCTCGCGGACCGCGAAGTCCTGGAGCAGCTGCTGCTCGGTGCGCTGGAGGGCGTCGGTGAGCGCGTCGGTGTCGTGTGCCGTCAGGAAGCCCGCGTGGACCCCGAAGAAGCGCTGGATCGCGTCACAGTGCTCCATGGTGGGCCGGCGGTCGCCGTTGATCAGTGCGCCGGCCTGCTGGCGGGACATGCCCGCGCCGTCGGCGATCTCCTGCTGGGTGTAGCGGCGGCCGTTGGGTTTGACGCGGGTGCGCCGCAGCAGGTCCAGCCGCTGGAGGAACCGGGCCTGGAGGTCGGGCTCACCAGCCGGTCGGCCGTCCAGGAGCGCCTTGACCACGTCGGCGGGAACGCCGGAAGCCTCCGACAGGCGGCGGAGGTTGAAGACTTCGGAGTGCGCGCGGCCGAGCGTGTGGGCCAGTTCGGCGACGCGCGCGGCGGTGGCCGCCAGCGACACGGTGGCCACCGGGACGGGAGCCGGGAAGCCGTCTGTCACCAGTGGTTCTCCTAGATCACGCGAGGTTGGTACGGACACGCGGTGGGCCTGAGGAGGCTAACCCGTCTGCCCGTCGTACGGCTAGAACTTGCCACAGCTGTGGCGTGAATGAGGCGGCCTGAGGCTGGAATTGCCACAATAGTTGACACTCCATTGACGTCGGTAGCAGGATCGCCACACGGAAATGAAGATCGCAGACCGTGAGAAGGGGGAGCTCTCGGTGCCACATCTCGCAACGGTGGGCCCATCAGACGCCCTCGCGCGGTCCGGCCAGGAACGCCTGGCGGGCGAAGAGCCCGTACGCGGAGCGATCCGGTCGGAGCGGCGCAAGGAACTCCTGCGGCAGCGCCGCGAGGAGCTGGGACTGAGCCAGGAGGACGTCGCCGCGCGGCTGCGCATCAGCGTGCGCGCGTACGGCAACTGGGAACGTGGACTGGTCAAGGAGTGGACGGACCGCAAACTGCTCGCACTGGCGCAGGCCCTCGAGATGAGCGAGCGGCAGCGCTTCTGGCTGTTCCGCGTCATGGTCGACCGGGACCCGCCGCAGTCCTGGCGCCCCGCGGAGGGCAGCAGACTTCCCGACGACCCGGTGCAGCGCGACTACCTGCGCGACTACGCCGCCCTGATGGAGTCGGTGCCGTACCCGTCCTTCCTGGTGGACCACCGCTGGGACGTGGCGCTCACCAACTCCGCCTTCGACCAGCTCTTCCAGTCCGTCCGGCCGCACCCCACGGCGCTGCCCGACGACAACTTCCTCCGGTTCGTCCTCTTCCACCCGGATGCGGCGGCCGTCCTGGAGGACCACGAACCGGCCTGGTGCGTCCCGCTGCTGGCCCAGTTCTCGCTGGCCCTCGAGGCGGACCCGGAGGACCCGGGCCTGGCCTCGATCCGGCAGGACATCGCGCGTGACCCGTTCATGGAGGCGGCCTTCCGCTACGGCGTGCCGCACTGGCTCGCCACGTACGGCGCGGACGCCGCCGAGCGGGACGGCTCGGTGCTCGCGGTGCGCCACCCCGACCCCCGCTGGGGCCGGGCGCGCTGCCGCATGGTGGCCGAAACCGGACCCCGGCTCGGGGGCATGGGCTTCACCCGGATCACCCTGATCCTCTCGGCCCAGCAGAGCGCGCCGGGGGTGCCGGCCGGACCGGCGCCGGCCGTCCAGCAGGCCCCGAGACTGCGGGCGCTGCCGACCATCAAGGACTGACCGACCGATTGGTCAACTGATTGACCGATCGACTGAGCTCGACTGACCTGACCACGGGGGCTGAGCCCGGCGTGGCCCCGCGGGGGCCGGGCCGGGCTTCGGCGTACCCGGGCCCCGTACCCTGCCTTCGGACCCGGCCCTCGTACCAGGCTCGAAGCCGCCGTGGCGACGGCCCCGGGGCGCCCCGACTCGGGCGAGACTGTGGGCAGGGCGCGGCGGACCGCCGCCGCGCGGGGCGAAGGACGGTGCACTGACGTGAAACTGACGATCCTCGGCGGGGGCGGCTTCCGGGTACCGCTCGTGTACGGAGCGCTCCTGGGGGACCACGCCGAGGGCCGGGTCACCCACGTCACCCTCTACGACGAGGACCCGGCCCGGCTGCACGCGGTCGCGCGGGTACTGGCCGAACAGGCCGCCGGCGTCCCCGACGCCCCGGCCGTCGCCGTCACCACCGACCTGGACGACGCCCTGCGCGGCACCGACTTCGTCTTCTCCGCCATCCGGGTCGGCGGCCTGGCCGGCCGGGCCGCCGACGAGCGGGTGGCCCTGGCGGAGGGCGTCCTGGGCCAGGAGACGGTCGGCGCCGGCGGGATCGCGTACGGGCTGCGCACCGTCCCGGTCGCCCGCGCCGTCGCGGCCCGGGTCGCCGAGCTGGCACCGCAGGCCTGGGTCATCAACTTCACCAACCCGGCCGGGCTGGTCACCGAGGCCATGGCCGAGGTGCTGGGCGACCGGGTCATCGGCATCTGCGACTCCCCGGTCGGCCTCGGCCGCCGGATCGCCCGGGTGCTGGGCGCCCGCCCCGACCGGGCCTTCGTCGACTACGTCGGCCTCAACCACCTCGGCTGGGTCAGCGGCCTGCGCGTCGACGGCCGGGACGAGCTGCCCCGGCTGCTGGCCGATCCCGCCCTGATCGAGTCCTTCGAGGAGGGCCGGCTCTTCGGCGCCGACTGGATCCGGTCGCTGGGCGCGGTCCCCAACGAGTACCTGCACTACTACTACTTCAACCGGGAGACGGTCCGCGCCTACCAGGAGGTGGCGCAGACCCGCGGCGCCTTCCTGCACGACCAGCAGGCCCGTTTCTACGCCGAGGCCGGCCGGCCGGAGGTCTCCGCCTGGGACGCCTGGGACCGCACCCGGGCCGAGCGGGAGGCCACGTACATGGCCGAGAACCGGGAGAGCGCGGGCGCCGGGGAGCGGGCCGCGGAGGACCTGGAGTCCGGCGGCTACGAGCAGGTGGCGCTGGCCCTGATGCGGGCCATCGCCCGCGACGAGCGGACCACGCTGATCCTCAACGTCCGGGGCCGCGGCACGCTCCCAGTGCTCGATGCGGAGGCCGTCATCGAGGTGCCCTGCCTGGTCGACGCCAACGGCGCGCACCCGGTCGCCGTCTCGCCCCTGCCCGACCACGCGGTGGGCCTGGTGAGCGCGGTCAAGGCGGTGGAGCGGGCGGTGCTGGCGGCGGCGGCCGGCGGTTCGCGGGCCGATGCGGTCAAGGCCTTCGCCCTGCACCCGCTGGTGGACTCGGTGGGGGTGGCCCGCCGGCTGCTGGACGGGTACACGGCGGTGCACCCGGGGCTGGCCTACCTGAGGTGAGCGGGCCGGGGAGCACCTGCGGGTCCCCCGGACGGCCCAACGGCGGGTGCAGGGGCCACGGCGCGGTGTGAGAGTGCGAGATGTGACCACTGTCCGCGAGTCCGGCCCTGCCGTCGTCGAGCCGCCGCCCGTGCTGGACCGGCGGCGGCGCAACGTCATCTTCGGCACGATCATGCTGGGCGTGCTGCTGGCCGCGCTCGACCAGACCATCGTCGGCACGGCTCTGCCAACGATCGTGGCAGATCTGGGCGGCGCCGCGCACATGTCGTGGGTGGTCACCTCCTACCTGCTGGCGGAGACCGTCGCGACCGTCCTGGTCGGAAAGTTCGGCGACCTCTTCGGCCGCAAGGTCATCTTCCAGATCTCGGCCGTGGTCTTCATCGTCGGGTCGTTCCTGTGCGGCCTGGCCACCAACATGAGCCTGCTGATCGTCTGGCGGGGGCTGCAGGGCATCGGCGCGGGCGGCCTGATGGTCACCTCCATGGCGCTGATCGCCGATGTGATCCCGCTGCGCGAACGCGGCAAGTACCAGGGCGCGATCGGGGCCGTCTTCGGCGTGGCCACCGTCATCGGGCCGCTGCTCGGCGGGCTCTTCACCGACCACCTGAGCTGGCGCTGGGCCTTCTACGTCAACGTCCCGATCGCCGTCCTGGTGGTCCTGGCCGCGGCCCGCACCATCCCCTCGGTCCGCTCGGCCGCCAAGCCGGTCATCGACTACCTCGGCATCGCGCTGGTCGCCGCCGGCTCCAGCGCCCTGATCCTGGCCACCAGCTGGGGCGGCAACGAGTACGCCTGGGGCTCCGGTGTGATCATCGGGCTCTTCGCGGGCGGTCTGGTCGCCCTCGCCCTCTTCTGCCTGACCGAGACCCGGGCCGCCGAGCCGATGCTCCCGATGCGGCTCTTCCGCAACCCGGTCTTCACGGTCTGCTCGGTGCTCAGCTTCGTCGTCGGCTTCGCGATGCTGGGCGCGATGACCTTCCTGCCCACCTACCTCCAGTACGTCGACGGGGACTCGGCCACCGTCTCCGGGGTGCGCACCCTGCCGCTGGTCATCGGCCTGCTGATCGCCTCAGTCTTCAGCGGCAACGTCACCAGCAAGACCGGCCGCTACCGGATCTTCCCCATCGTGGGCTGCCTGGTCATGGGACTGGGGCTGTACCTGCTCTCGCGGATGGGCGCGGACACCTCGGCCTGGCTGGAATCCCTGTACATGTTCGTGCTGGGCGCCGGCATCGGCCTGTGCATGCAGGTGCTGACCATCGCCGTGCAGAACACCGTGGACTACGCCGACCTGGGCACCGCGACCTCCGGCGTCACCTTCTTCCGGACCCTGGGCAGCTCCTTCGGCACCGCGGTCTTCGGCACGATCTACGCCAACACGCTCGCGCCGAACCTCTCCGGTGCGGTGGCCTCGGCGGCGCGCGCCACCGGCGCGGACCCGGCGGCGCTCGGGAAGGCGGCCGGCAGCCCGCAGGGCCTGCACTCCCTGGCGCCGGACCAGGCCGCGCCCATCGTCGCCGCCTACGCCGACACCCTGCACACCGTCTTCCTGTGGACCGTGCCGGTCGCGGCGGCCGGCTTCGTGGTGGCCCTCTTCCTCAAGCAGGTCCGGCTGCGCGACAGCGCCCGGGCCGGCTCCACCGACATGGGCGAGGGCTTCGCCTCCCCGGCCACCACCGGAGACTCGGCCAAGCTGCTGGAGCTGGCGGTGGGCAAGCTGATCCGGAACATGGGCCCGGAGAACGCCCGCGCCATCGTGAACTCCTCCGACACTCGGCTGGACATGGCGGGGGCCTGGGCCGTGATGCAGGTGGACCTGCTCACCCGGACCGTCGGCCACGCCAGCCTCGGCCTGATCTCGGCCCGCCGCTCGCTGCCGCCGGAGGTGCTGGTCCCGGTCTTCGACCGGATGGTCGAGGAGGGCTTCCTGGCCCGCGAGGGCACCTTCTTCTCCCACACCGGCGCGGGCGCCCGCGAAGCCGGCGTCATCTCCGCAGCCTGGGGCGACTGGCTCGCCACCGAACTGGAGAAGGACCGCGGCCGCCCCGACACCACCGAACTCCGCGCCGCGGTCGACGCGATCGCCAAGCGGCTGCTGGCGGAGGACCTGGTGGAGGGCGGCTTCGCACCGGGGCGGGTGGGGGTGCGGGGGTAGGGGGGCTTCGGGGCGCCCCCGCTCACGCCTCCCGTACGGGGTACACGTACGCCGGGACGGGCGGGACGCCCAGCGAGGGCCGCCACACCTTCAGGACGGCGGCCGAGGGGGCGAACAGAGCCCCCGGCAGCGCATCCGGCTCGAACCAGGACCACCGCACGATCTTGTCCGGCTCGGTCACGACGGGCTCTCCCCGCCCGACGACCGCCACCGCCGCCGCCGTCACCCGGCTCACCCCGCCCGCCGCATCCACCAGCACCGCCAGCACCCGCACCCGGTCCGCCGGGACGAGCAGCCCGGTCTCCTCGCCCAGCTCCCGCGCCCCCGCCGCCTCGAAGCCCTCGCCCGGGTCGGTCTTGCCGCCCGGCAGCTCCCAGCGCCCGTCGTGGGCGAGGCCGAGCAGCACCCGGCCCCGGTCGTCGAGCACGATCACGCCGACCCCGGCGACCGCGTTGGCGGTCGGACGCCTGCGCTCCGCCCGCTCCGGGCCGAGCCCGGCCGGCGGCTCCTGCTCCGTCATGCCGATCCCTTCCGCCGCGGCCCGTACGGCCGCCGGCCGTGCCGAGGATACGGACCCGTACGGGCGCCCGTACGAGCGGTCCACGAGGCGGCCGGGCCCCGGCCGGGCGGCTCAGCCGGTGCCGAGTACCTGCGCCAGGTCGTACCGGACGACCTCCTCCAGCTGGGCGTACGTACAGCTCTCCGGGGTGCGGTCGGGGCGCCAGCGGCGGAACTGCGCGGTGTGCCGGAAGCGGTCGCCCTCCATGTGGTCGTAGGCCACCTCCAGCACGCGGTCGGGCCGCAGCGGGACCCAGGACAGGTCCTTCTTGCCGGACCAGCGGCTCGGGGCGCCCGGCAGCCGGGCGCCCTCGTGGGCGGACTCCTCGGCCCAGGCGGACCAGGGGTGCTCCGCCGCGTCGACGAGCCGCAGCGGTGCCAGCTCCTCGACCATCTCGGCCCGCCGCTTCATCGGGAAGGCGGCGCAGACCCCGACGTGCTGGAGCGCGCCCTGCGCGTCGTACAGGCCCAGGAGCAGGGAGCCGACCACCGGCCCGCTCTTGTGGAGCCGGTACCCCGCCACCACCGCGTCGGCCGTGCGCTCGTGCTTGATCTTGTACATGGCGCGGACGTCGGGCCGGTAGGGGAGGTCCAGCGGCTTGGCCACCACGCCGTCCAGCCCGGCGCCCTCGAAGCGCTCGAACCACTCCTGGGCCAGGGCCGCATCCGTGGTGGCGGGCGCGAGGTGGACCGGCGGCCGGGCACCGGCCAGGACTCCGGCGAGGGCGGCCCGCCGCTCGGTCAGCGGTGCGGCGCACAGGTCCTCGTCGGCCAGGGCGAGCAGGTCGAAGGCGACGAAGGAGGCGGGGGTGCGCTCGGCGAGCAGGGCCACCCGGGAGGCCGCGGGGTGGATCCGCTCGGTCAGCCGGTCGAAGTCCAGCCGGCCGTCGTGCGCGATCACGATCTCCCCGTCCAGCACGCACCGCTCCGGCAGATTGTCCTTCAGGGCCGCCACCAGCTCGGGGAAGTAGCGGGTCAGCGACTTGCCGGTACGGCTGTCCAGCTCGACCTCGGCACCGTCCCGGAAGACGAGGGCGCGGAAGCCGTCCCATTTGCCCTCGTACTGCATGCCCGCCGGGATCCTGGCCACGGACTTGGCCAGCATCGGCTTGACGGGCGGCATCACCGGGAGGTCCATACGACGATTGTCCGGTCCCGGGCCCGGCCGCGCCCGGTGTGCGGGCCGCCGGTGACGCGCTTACGGTGGCGCTCATGGGTACTGCGGTGGAGCTGGAGGCCGGCGGACGCACGGTCCGGCTGTCCAATCCCGACAAGGTGTACTTCCCGGCGCGCGGGCTGACCAAGCTGGACGTGGCCCGCTACTACCTGGCGGTGGCCCCGGGGATCCTGCGCGCCCTGCACGGCCGCCCCACCACCCTGGAGCGCTACCCGGACGGGGTGGAGGGGGAGTCCTTCTTCCAGAAGCGGGCCCCCAAGAACCTCCCCGACTGGATCCCCACCGCGCACATCTCCTTCCCCAGCGGCCGCAGCGCGGACGAGATCTGCCCCACCGAGCCGGCGGCGGTGCTCTGGGCGGCCAACCTGGGCTGTCTGACCTTCCACCCGTGGCCGGTGCGCCGGCAGGACACCGACCGGCCCGACGAGCTGCGCATCGACCTGGACCCGCAGCCCGGCACGGACTACGCCGACGCGGTCGCCGCCGCCCACCAACTGCGCCAGGTGCTCGCAGAGTTGGGGCTGACCGGCTGGCCCAAGACCTCCGGCGGCCGGGGCCTGCACGTCTTCGTCCCCATCGCCCCGCGCTGGACGTTCACCGAGGTGCGGAGGTGCGCCATCGCGATCGGCCGGGAGCTGGAGCGGCGGATGCCGGGCCGGGTGACCACCGCGTGGTGGAAGGAGGAGCGGGGCGAGCGGATCTTCGTGGACTACAACCAGACCGCCCGGGACCGCACCATCGCCTCCGCCTACTCCGTCCGCCCCCGGCCGCACGCGCCGGTCTCGGCCCCGCTGCGCTGGGACGAGCTGGACAGTGCGCAGCCCGCGGACTTCGACCTGCTGACCATGCCGGTGCGGTTCGCCGAACTGGGCGACGTGCACAGTGACATGGAGCACCACGCCTTCACCCTGGACGCCGCGCTGGAGCTGGCGGACCGGCACGAGAGCGATCACGGCCTGGGTGACATGCCCTACCCGCCGGACTACCCGAAGATGCCGGGTGAGCCCAAGCGGGTGCAGCCGAGCCGGGCCAAGCACGAGAAGTGACCCGACGGTCGGTCAGTTACCGCGAGCCGCAAGGGAGTTGAGGAGGGCGGCGGCGCGTTCCGCGTCGTCCACGCTGACGGCGAAGTCCGGGCCCTTGCGGGGGGTGACGACCAGGCAGCTGCCGGCGCGCAGCATGACGGTGGTGCCCTTGCCGCTGAGCCGGTAGCCCCAGCCGCCCACCTGTGCGGGGGAGCGGTCCTCGGCCCGGGCGGCGACGACCTCCCCGACCGGCCAGCGCCGCACCGGCCAGCCCAGCGGGCCGAAGGCCACGGCCAGGCCGCCGCCGGTCACCCGGGCCTGGACGGAGGAGCAGACCAGGACCGTCGGCGAGACGATCGCGAAGGGGACCACGACGGCCCAGTGGAAGCCGGTGATCCCGCAGGCCGCGGCGGCCAGGGCCGCCGCCGGCACCAGTCCGGTCACGGCCGCGGTCAACTGGAGCCAGGGGTTGGCGGTCCGCGCGAACCAGGCCAGCCGGACGCCCTCGGGAAGGTCGAACGCGCCCTGCTCCACGGCCGGTTCGACCACACCGCCGGTCGACGGCGGTCGGTGCGCCGTCCGCCGGGTGACCAGCAGGCCGAGCAGTCCGGCGGCCAGGGCCGCCACCAGCGTCACGGCGACCCCGGTGCCGACCGGGCCGGCCCGGTGCCAGTCGGCCCGGTCCAGATTGGCCCGCACGATCGAGGCCTGGGCGCCGGCCAGCAGCACTCCGGTGGCCGGCAGCCCCGCCCCGGACCAGGCCCGGGCGGCGGCCGGGGCCCGCCGCCGGGCCGCCACCATGGCGAGGACCAGGGCCGCCCAGACCAGCGCCGGGGCCGCGGCCGCCAGCCACAGCGGCATCGAGCCGTCGGGCGTGCGACCGCCCCAGTGGGTGGCCACCCGGTCGGGCAGGCGGTCGGCCGCGACGGCCGGCAGTCCGGCCAGCACGGCGAACACCGCCGCGGCCCAGAGCGCCCCGGCCCACCGGCCGCTGCCCGACCCCCGTGTGCCGCCGGTCGGCCTCCGGTCGTGCGGTATGCGGTCCTTCGGCGTCCGGTCGGTCACGACAGCCCCCTGATCATGTCGATGAGCTCGCTCCTGCTGTACCCCAGGCGGGCCGCGTCCTCGGTCAACCGGCGGACCCGGTCGAGCAGTTCGGCCCGCTGGTCGGCGCCCGCGGCGACGGTGACGCCGCGGCCGCGCCGGAACTCCAGCAGCCCTTCGTCGCGCAGGGCGCGCAGCCCGCGCAGCACCGTGTTGGCGTTGACGTCCCACATCAGGGACAACTCCCGGGCCGAGGGCAGCCGGTCGCCCGGGGCGCACTCGCCCTCGGCGACGGCCCGCCGGATCGCCGCCGCCACCTGCTCGTGCAGGGGGAGGCTGCTCGTGGTGTCCAGTCTCAGCAGCATGGTGCCAATGAACCTAGCACCATTACCGTCATCGGGCGACGGGGGTCTGGCCCTCCTCGAGCGTGCGGGGCCTGCGATACCCGGCCGTCGGGCGACTCGGCACCCTAAAACAACACGAACGGTCGTGCTAATATCTCGCCGTCCCACCACTCTGAGGAGAACCGGAGACCCGGGCATGCGCCGCATGACTGCACTGCTGAGTACCGCCCTCAACGTGACCGCCCCGCTCGCGCCCGCCCTCGCCGGCCGGGCCGCCTTCGCGGCCTTCGTCAGGCCCGCGGGCCGCAGCCGGGCCCGGCCCGCGGAGGCGGCGGTGATGGCCGGGGCCGCCACCGGGCGCCTGCGGGTGGACGGCGTGTCCGTCGCCACCTACCGCTGGGGGGAGGGGTCCCGGCCGGTGCTCCTCGTCCACGGCTGGTCCTCCCGGGCGGCCAAGCTGAGCGGCTTCGTCGGCCCGCTGCGGGAGGCGGGCGCCACCGTCGTCTCCTTCGACGCGCCCGGCAGCGGTGCCTCCGGCGGACGCGCGGTGAACATCCGTCAACTGCGGGAGATCATCGGCCTCCTGCACGAGCAGCACGGTCCCTTCGAGGCCGTGATCGCGCATTCCTTCGGGGCCCTCGGCACCTTCTTCGCCCTGCGGGAGGGGGTGGTCGCCGACCGCGTCGTCGCCCTCGGCCCGATAGCCGACTTCGACTACCCGCTCGACCGGTTCGCGCAGGGCATGCGCGTGAGCGGGGCCGTCCGGCGCGCCATGCGCCGGCACGTGGAGACCCGGCTCTTCCCCGGACGCCCCGGCATCTGGGACCGGCTCGCCGCCACCCACATACCCGAGGAGATCCGCGCCCGGATCCTGGTCGTGCACGACGTGGACGACGACGTCGCGGAGGTCGCCCAGGGCCGGGCCCTCGCCGCCGCCCACCACGGCCGCGCCCGCCTGGTCGAGACCCGGGGCCTCGGCCACCGCCGGATCCTGCACGACCCCGAAGTCATCGCCGCGGCCGCCCGGTTCGCCGTGGCGGGCGAGGTGGCGGACCTCCCGCAACCGGCGGGCGGGGTGGACGTCGCGGCGGCGGCGGGCGCGGTGGGGCACCGATGAGCGCCACCGCCAAAGCCGGGGCCGCCGTCCGCCCCGGGTCCGCCACCGGCGCCGGCCCGGGCCGCATCCTGCTGCTCGCCTGCGCCGTGACCTTCCTGGCCTTCCTGGACGCCACGGTGGTCAACGTCGCCTTCCCGGACCTGCGCACGGCCTTCCCCGACGTACCGCTGCCCCGGCTCACCTGGGTGGTCAGCGCCTACGCGGTCTTCTTCGCGGCCCTGCTCGCCGCGGCCGGCCGGCTCGCCGACGTGCTCGGCCGGCGCACCCTCTTCCTCGGCTCCACGCTCGCCTTCACGCTCACGTCCCTGGCGGCCAGCGCCGCGCCGGACGCCGGACTGCTGATCGCGGCCCGGGCCCTCCAAGGGGCCGCCGCGGCCGGGATGCTGCCGGCCGCCCTGGGCCTGGTCCTCGCCCACACCCCGGCCGAGCGGCGGGCCGCCGCCCTCGGGGCCTGGGGCGCGGCCGGCGGACTGGCCGCCGCGGTCGGACCGGGCCTCGGCGGGCTGCTGGTCGAGGCCTGGGACTGGCGGGCCGTGTTCCTCGTCAACGTCCCGCTCGGCACGGCCCTCTGGTACGCGGCGGTCCGCGGGATCCCCGCCGACCCGCCCGGCGAACGCCGGCTGCCGGACCTGCCCGGCACCGCCGCCCTCGCCCTCGGGATCGGGGCGGTGGTGGCCGGACTGAGCCAGGGCGAGGAGTGGGGCTGGGCCTCGGCCCGGGTGCTCGTACTGCTGGGCGGCGGGGCCGCGGCCGGACTGCTGGCCCTGGTCCGTTCCCGGCGGCACCCGGCCCCCGCGCTCGACCTGGACCTCTGGCGGGACCGTACCTTCGCCCGGGCCAACGCCGTCTCGCTGCTCTTCGGCGCGGCCATGTACGCCTGGCTGCTCACCGGGCCGCTCTTCCTATCCACCCACTGGCACTACCCGGTGCTGCGCGCCGGCCTCGGGGTGACCCCCGGCGCGGTGCTGGCCACCGCGGGGGCGCTGCTGGTCGGCCGGCTGGTCCCGGCCCGGCTGCGATGGGCCGTGGTCACCGGCGGCGCGCTGGTCTTCGCGGTCAACTGCCTCCTGCTGTGGCGGTGGGCCGAGGGCTCCGACGGGTACGCCCAGGTGTTCCTGCCGGCCGGACTGCTGGGCGGGCTCGGCATCGGGACCGCGCTGACCGCACTGTCCACCGCCGCCTCCGCGGCCCTGCCGCCGACCCGGTTCGCGGCCGGTACCGGGCTGCTCCTGACCACCCGTCAACTCGGCGGCGGGCTCGGGGTCGCGGCCACGGCGGCGCTGCTCGGCCGGGACGCCCAGGGCTTCCCGGCGGTCTTCCTGATGTGCGGCCTGACGGCCCTGGCCGCCGCCGCGGCCGGGGTGGCGATGCGGCCGCGCACCGGCTGACCCGTACGGTGCGGCGCGGTCCGGACGGGGGTCAGACCGCGCCGAACGATGGCGGCCGCACCGGGAGTTCGTCCGGGGCGGTCGCCGCCGCGCGCAGCCGGTTCAGGATGCCGGTGGCTGCCCGGCGGTAGACCGCCGCGTCGTCGTGCAGTACCGACTCGGCATTGGCCAGTTCCATCAACGCGATGATCTCGAAGGCCAGTTGGCCGGCGTCGGTGTCCTCCCGCAGGCTCCCGGCCTGCCGGGCCAGGTCCACCTGGCGCTCCACCGCCGCCAGCCAGTCGCGGCGGGCCTTGGCGATCTCGTCGTGCACCGGGCCCGGGCGGGCGTCGAACTCCGCAGCGACCGAGTAGAAGAAGCAGCCGCCGGGGAACACCCGCCGGTCGGAGTACTCCAGCCACAGCTCGCACAGCCGCCAGACCCGCAGGGCGCCGGGGGCCTCCTCGCGCAGCGGCCGCACCACCCGGTCCACGAACACCTCGACGGCGGCCCGGACGGTGGCCAGCTGGAGGTCTTCCTTGGAGCCGAAGAGCGCGAAGACACCGCTCTTGCTCAGGCCGAGTTCGGTGGCGAGCTTGCCGAGGGACAGGCCCTCGAGCCCCTCGACCGAGGCGATCTTCATGGTCCGGTCGAGGACGAGCCGGCGGGTCTGGTTTCCGCGCTCGACGCGCCCGTCAGTCATATGTCCATGTTACTGAACGCACGGTCGTGCGTTCAGTGGCCGGTGAACGGGCATTGATCACACGTTGATCGGCCGTATATCGCCCTTCGGCACCATCCTGCCCATGCCGATCACGAACACTGCCCCGGCCGCGACCTGGGGATGGGAAGCGCTCTGCGCGCAGACGGGCCCCGAGTTCTTCTTCCCCGAGCCGGGTACCTCGGTCCGGGACGCCAAGCGCCTGTGCGGCGCCTGCGAGGGCCGTGCCGCCTGCCTCGAGTACGCGCTGGCCAACGACGAGCGCTTCGGGGTCTGGGGCGGTCTCTCGGAGCAGGAACGCCTGGCGCTCCGCCGCCGCTGAACGGCGGAGCACCGGGCGTCGGGAGCGGAGCCGGTCAGGCGGCCTTGCCGCGGGCGGCCAGCCGGGCCGCACGGGCGGCCAGCTTCTCGTCGAACTTCCGCGCCTCGGAGTCCAGCCCGCCCATGTACATGCCGAGCTCGTCCTGGGCCTGCTGCCCCTCGGGGCCCAGCCCGTCGATCTCCATGACCTTCAGGAAGCGCAGCACCGGGCTGAGCACGTCGTCGTGGTGGATGCGGAGGTTGTAGATCCCGCCGATGGCCATCTGCGCGGCGGAGCGCTCGAAGCCGGGCATGCCGTGTCCGGGCATCCGGAAGTTGACGACGACGTCGCGCACGGCCTGCATCGTCAGGTCCGGGGCCAGCTCGAAGGACGCGCCGAGCAGGTTGCGGTAGAAGATCATGTGCAGGTTCTCGTCCTGCGCGATGCGGGCCAGCATCCGGTCGCACACGGGGTCCCCGGACTGGTGGCCGGTGTTGCGGTGCGAGATGCGGGTGGCCAGCTCCTGGAACGCCACGTAGGCCACCGAGTGCAGCATCGAGTGGCGGTTGTCCGACTCGAAGCCCTCCGACATGTGCGCCATGCGGAACTGCTCCAGCTTGTCCGGGTCCACGGCGCGGGAGGCGAGCAGGTAGTCGCGCATCACGATGCCGTGCCGGCCCTCCTCGGCGGTCCAGCGGTGCACCCAGGTGCCCCAGGCGCCGTTGCGGCCGAAGAGGGTGGCGATCTCGTGGTGGTAGCTGGGCAGGTTGTCCTCGGTCAGGAGGTTGACCACGAGGGCGATCTTGCCGATGTCCGTGACCTTGGACTGACCCGGCTCCCAGGCCTCGCCGTCCTCGAAGAAGCCGGGGAAGTTCCGGCCGTCGCCCCACGGGACGTACTCGTGCGGCATCCAGTCCTTCGTGACCTTCAGGTGGCGGTTGAGCTCCTTCTCGACCACCTCTTCCAGCGCGTACAGCAGCTTGGCGTCCGTCCACGCCGAAGAGCTGCTGAGGTGGGGAGAGGTGATGGTCACAGGTACTCCAGGGGCAGGCCGAATTACTTACGGATTCGTAGGTTACGAAACCGTAGGTTAAGGCCGTCGTGAGGGCCCGCCAAGTCCCAACTGTTGAATTGTCCGATTACGGTCTGTTATGCATGGAGGTCGGGGAGGCGAACAGAGAGGCACGTCACGCGACCTCGGGGCGGCCCGCGGCCCGGCTGCGGGTACGGCTGTGCCGGGGGTGCGCTCGATGCGGGGCGCCGGACCGTCGGCAGGTCGGGCGGGCGGGGGGCGCTTCTGATGGGCGCGGGGCGCGGCCCGTGATCGGGGACGGGGCGTCGTCCATCGCCACACGTCCTGGCCCGGCCGTCCCCTCGGGCGGGGGCTCACCGTCACGGACGGCGCCTACCGTGTGTGACGGACGTCTGTGGCGGACGTCCTTGAGTGACGTCTATGACAGACGTATGTGACGGACGTCTGTGACAGACGTCTGTGACGGGTCGTCAGGAGGCGTCGCGCATCAGGGCGGTGAGGCTGCGGTCCACGTCCAGGTACAGGTGCTCGGTACCGGCCGGTACCAGGTCGGCGGCCCGGGCCAGGAAGTCGCGCAGTTCGGCGGTCTCCATCAGGACGATCGCGATGCCCTCGGGGGCGTGGAACTCGATGACCGTCCGGCCGGGGCCGTACGGGCGGATGCGGACGTCGCCCAGGCCGGCGGAGCGCTCGACGCCGGTCTCCAGGAGCTCGCGCGCGAACGTCCAGGAGATCTCGATGCCTTCGAGCGTGGCCGGGGCCGGGAAGGCCATGCACACGGCGAACGGGTCGGAGCGGACGTACCGGAGGGTGACCGGGACGGTCTCGACCTTGGGTGCGGTGGCGACCAGGCGGGCCTGGACGGCTTGCTCGATGACGGTGATCAAGGCCTGCTCCCTTGCGGCGGATCCGTGGCGGGCCGATGGGTCGGTCCGGCAAAGGGTTAGACGCTCGAACGGCCGGATCAGTGCACCCGAAAAGGGCGTGAGTTACGTCACCGTACGGTGTGGCACGTGGCGGTGGCGGCGGGTGACCGGGCGGCACTCTGGACGGCGATCAAGCACGTGCACTAGCTTCCGGCGCCATGAGATTACTGGCACTTGGCATGTCTGCGGCAGCTCTGGTCGCCGCCGTCTCCGTCGTCTCGCCCCCGGGCTCCGCCGCGGCGGCCGGAGTCGAGCCGTGGCACGCGCCCGGGTCCGCGGCGGACGGTCTCGAACCGTGGCATGCGCCCCGGGTCGCGGCCCACGGCGTCGAAGCGTTGCGTGCGCCCCGGGTCGCGGACCGCGTGCACCCCGCTCCGTCTCCGGCCTGGTCGCTCAAGAACACCGGTAGCGACGCCCGGTTCCGGGGGCTGGCGGCGGTCAGCCGCAACACGGCCTGGCTGGCCGGATCCGGTGGCACGGTCCTGCGGACCGTCGACGGCGGCCGGAGCTGGCGGGACGTCTCGCCGCCCGGAGCGAAGGCCGAGGCGCTGGAGTTCCGGGACGTCGAGGCCTTCGACGGGCGGCGGGCGGTGGTCCTGGCCATCGGCGAGGGCGAGGCCTCCCGGCTGCTGCGCACCGAGGACGGCGGCACCACCTGGACCGAGAGCTTCCGCAACACCGACGCGCGGGCCTTCTACGACTGCCTGACCTTCTTCGACCACCGGCACGGGCTGGCCGTGAGCGACCCGGTGGACGGCCGCTTCCGGATGCTGTCCACGGCCGACGGCGGGCGCAGCTGGCGGGTGCTGCCGGACGCCGGGATGCCGGCGGCGCTGCCGGGCGAGGCGGGCTTCGCCGCCAGCGGGCAGTGCCTGGTGAGCAGCGGACCGGCGGACGCCTGGCTGGCCACCGGCGGCGGGGCGACCGGGCGGGTGCTGCACACCCGTGACCGCGGGCGGACCTGGACGGCCGCCACCACCACCGTCCCTGCCGGCGAGGGGGCCAAGGGGGTCTTCGGCCTGGCCTTCCGGGGCCGCGGGTACGGGGCGGCCCAGGGGCTGGCCGTGGGCGGCGACTACCGCAAGGACCAGGTCTCGCCGCTGGCCGCGGCGGTCACCGCGGACGGCGGCCGGAGCTGGACGGCTGCCGCGGTCCCGCCCGCGGCCTACCGCTCGGGGGTGGCGTGGCTGCCGGGGCGTGCGGCGGTGGCGCTCGCGGTGGGGCCGACCGGCACGGACATCACGTACGACGCCGGCCGGACGTGGCGCCCGCTGGACGCCGGCTCCTTCGACACGGTCGCCTGTGCCGGCCCCGACGCCTGCTGGGCCGCCGGCGAATCCGGCCGCACGGCCCGCCTGGAATAGCCCCCCTGCTGCCCCGCGCCCGGGCCGTGCCCGTGCCTTTGCTGTGTTCGCGGAGGCCCTGGCGCGGCAACTCCAGCCGCGCCGGCGTTTGAGGCGACCGGCGCGCAGCGGTGGTGCGGGGGATCCGGGGGCGGCCGCCCACCGGTTTCGGGAAGGGGCGGGGTGGGGTCTGGCTCCGCGCAGCGGCCGGGCCCGGGCCCGGAACC
>NZ_JBFBGK010000110.1:0-27196 GCF_040684615.1 Streptomyces sp. NPDC089919 | reverse complement strand
GTCGCGGCAGCGGCGGTGCGGGGGCTCCGGGGGCGGAGCCCACCGGTTTCGGGAAGGGGCGGGGAGGGGACGGCTCCGCGCAGCGGCCGGGCCCGGGCCCGGAAGCCGCGCCTCAATCGCAGGCGGGGCTGGATATGCCCGGCCGGAGCGCAAAGGGTGGGCCCGGCCCAGGTTTCGGGGCGCTGCCCCGGGCCCCGCGCCTCAATCGTCGGCGGGGCTGGATATGCCCGGCCGGAGCGTGAAGGGTGGGCGGGGGTCAGGTTTCGGGGCGCTGCCCCGGGCCCCGCGCCTCAAGCGCCGGCGAGGCTGGATTTGCCACTCCCGGCGAGGGGCTGGATGTGCCCGGGGGCGGGTCATGGGGTGAAGCCCTCGTGGCGGAGGGTGGTGGCTACTGCGGTGCCCAGGAGGGCATGGCCCGCGTCGTTCGGGTGGAGGCCGTCGGCCAGGTGGGCCGGGGTCAGCAGGTCGCGGCCCGGCAGCAGGGCCAGGCGCCGGTCACCGGCCAGGATCCGCTCCCGCACGGCCCGTTCCATCGCGGCCCGCAGTTCCCCCAGCGTCGCCCCCAGTTTGTTCGGCACCGACTCCGCCTCCGGCCGCAGCACCGGCGAGAGCAGCAGCAGCGGGGTCACCGGGTGCCCCTGCCGCACCAGTTCCAGGAACACCCGCGTCGTCTCGTACAGCAGCGCCGCCGAATACGGCACCCGCGACCAGCAGTTGGTGCCGAAGGCCAGGGTCAGCAGGTCGGCCGGCAGGCTCGCCAGCTGCTCCGCGGTGGGCAGTTCGCCCCGCGCCGCCCCCGCGTACCCCAGGTTGACCGTGTCCACCCCCAGCTCCCGCCCGGCCACCGCGGGCCAGCCGTGCGCGGGCCGGGTGGACCACCACCCCTCCGTGATGGAGTCGCCGTGCACCACCCACCGCCGGGCCGGCGGCGGCGGCTCCAGCGCGCCCCCCACCCCGCGTACCGCGAGGATCAGCGGCGACTGGGTCTCCGGCGGGTGGACGGTGTACGGCCCCCGTCCCGCCGGCAGCGCGATCCGGACCACCGCCTCGGCCGCCGGCTCGGTGAAGACCTCCCGCAGCAGCCCCGACCGGTTCCACAGCGCGAAGCCGTGCGCCAGGTCGCGCAGCGAGTCGGTGGGCCCGGGCACGGTCGCCCGGTAGCGGATCTCCACCGCCGTGGCCCCCGGCGCGTCGAATTCCAGCCGCACCCCGATCGGCAGCGTGGCCCGCTCCCCGGTGTCCCACGGCAGCCGCGCCGCGTCCGCCGGATCCGCGCGGACCGCCCGCCCGCGGTCCAGCCAGGCCACCCCGCGCAGGAAGGGGAGGGGGTCGAGCCAGGTGGTCACCGGTCGCCTCCGATCGTCGGTAGGGGCCCTCGGGCCGCCGTCCACCCCAAGGGTCTGCCCCGTCGCGCGCCCGGCCATGGGTGGGTGCGCAGAAGAGCGGGCCGAAGACGCCGGAGCGCGCGCACTGTGCGGCAGATCTGACGAACTGTCAAGCGAGGTCGCGGAGCGTTACCGCGCAGTGATCGAACGGACGTGTGCAACAAACAGTCATCCTGGACAGATGTGCGCAATGATCGTGCGCCAATATGCAAGGATGGTGCATTACGGGCGGTTACCACCTGCTCGTAGGCTCACTCGCTGTACGTGGAGTGGCGCGACCGCCTGCTCGGCGGTCCCCCAGCTCCTGCCTGCCCAGGCACTGCCCTGCTCCGGACCGCCGCGGTCGACGCCTCTCCCCGACATCCGCGACGAAGAAGGAGTCTCCCCGTGCTGGATCACGGCCAGGCGCCCCCCGCCACCCCTGCCCCCGAGCGCCCGCGGCTCGGCGGCAACCCGCTCCTCCGGCGCAAGCCGGTCGAGCGGCTGGTCGCCGAGGGCGGCCAGGGTGAGGGCGGAGCGCTCAAGCGCTCCCTCACCATGTGGCAGCTGACGATGATCAGCATCGGTGCCACCCTCGGCACCGGCATCTTCGTCGTCCTCGGCGAGGCGGCCCCCAAGGCCGGCCCGGCCGTGACGATCTCGTTCATCATCGCGGGCCTGACCGCGCTCTTCTCGGCGCTGTCCTACGCCGAGCTGGCCGGCTCGGTGCCGGTCTCCGGCTCCTCGTACTCCTACTCGTACGCGACCATGGGCGAGTTCGTCGCCTGGATCTGCGGCTGGTGCCTGGTCCTGGAGTACGCCGTCTCGGTCGCGGCCGTCGCCGTGGGCTGGGGGGAGTACCTGAACGAACTCCTGGACGGCACGATCGGGGTCACCATCCCCGAGAAGCTGTCCGCCGCGCCCTTCGGTGAGGGCGGCTTCATCAACCTGCCGTCGCTGGTGGTCGTGCTGCTCTCGATGGTCTTCCTGATGCGCGGCGCCAAGGAGAGCGCCCGGGTCAACTCGATCATGGTCGGGGTGAAGATCGTCACCCTGCTGCTCTTCATCGGCATCGGCGTCATGGGCATCAAGTCCGGCAACTACACCCCGCTGGCCCCGCTCGGCGTCACCGGCATCAGCGCCGCCGCCTCCACCCTCTTCTTCTCGTACATCGGCTTCGACGCCGCCTCCACCGCGGGCGAGGAGGCCAAGAACCCGAAGAAGGACCTGCCGCGCGCGATCATGCTCTCGCTCGGCATCGTGACCGTCCTGTACGTGCTGGTCGCCTTCGTCGCCGTCGGCGCCATGCCCTGGCAGGACTTCGGCGGCACCGAGGCGGCGCTCGCCAAGATCATGGAGGACGTGACCGGCAACAGCTTCTGGGGCGTGGTCCTCGCGGCCGGCGCCGTGGTCGCCATCTTCTCGGTCGTCTTCGCCGTCCTCTACGGCCAGACCCGCATCCTCTTCGCGATGTCCCGCGACGGCCTGGTGCCCAAGGTCTTCGCCAAGGTCGACAAGGAGTCCGGCGCGCCGCGCGCCAACGTCGTCATCGTCTCGCTCTTCTGCGGCGCGCTGGCGGCCTTCATCCCGCTGGGCGAGCTGGCCAACGCCACCAGCATCGGCACGCTCTTCGCCTTCGCCCTGGTCAACGTGGCCGTCATCATCCTGCGCCGGACCCGCCCCGACATGCCGCGCACGTTCAAGGTGGCGCTCTTCCCGGTGACCCCGATCCTGGGCTTCATCGCCTGCGGCTACATGATGTACAGCCTGCCGGTCGCCACGTGGATCGCGTTCGGTGGCTGGATGGCGGTCGGCCTCGTGATCTACTTCCTCTACGGCATCCGCCGCTCGGAACTGGCTACCGCAGAGAAGTGATCCACCCGCAGTGCGACTGAACGATCTCGACGAACGCATCGTGCACGCCCTCGCCGAGGATGCCCGCCGCTCCTACGCGGACATCGGTTCGGAGGTCGGGCTGTCCGCGCCCGCGGTCAAGCGGCGGGTGGACCGGCTGCGCGCGGAGGGGGCCATCACCGGCTTCACCGTCCGCGTCGACCCGGCCGCCATGGGCTGGGAGACCGAGGGCTTCATCGAGATCTACTGCCGCCACAACACCTCGCCGGACGACATCCGGCGGGGACTGGAGCGGTATCCGGAGGTGGTGTCCGCGTCGACCGTGACCGGCGACGCGGACGCCCTCGTGCAGATCTTCGCCTCCGACATGCGGCACTTCGAGCGGGTGCTGGAGCGGATCGCGGGCGAGCCCTTCGTGGAGCGCACCAAGTCCGTCCTCGTCCTCTCCCCGCTGCTGCGCCGCTTCTCCTCCGGCTCGCCCGCGTAGGGACCGTACGGGCCGCTCAGCCGGCCCGGCCGGAGGGGAACCACGGGAGCACCCGGAAGTCCCCGGCGCCCGGCTCGGCGGTCTCGAAGGGGGCGCCGCTGGTGCACGGGGGCAGCTCGAAGGCGGTCGGGTCGTTGACCGCGGCCCAGCTGTACCCGAGCCGGTCGTGCCCGCCGTCGTCGTGCACGGTCACCCCCACCCGGCGGCCCTCGGCCTCGGCCATCACCCCGTCCCCGCGGGTGACGATCCCGGTCACCACGGCCACCGGCCCGCCGGTCATCAGGCAGTCCACCTTCACGTCCGCCGAGCCGCCCCAGTTCCCCTTGTAGTGGCTGAAGCGGAAGGTGCCGGTGGCGCGGTTGGGGTCGGCGTTGTCCTTCGCGGCCAGATGGGCGTCGAAGGAGAAGGCGAGGTCGTCGCCGGCCGGGCGGTGCAGCTTCCCGCTCCCGGTCAGCGCGGCCGCCTCCCGCGCCGGGCCCGGCCGGAGCGCGTCGGGGGCCGCCGCCGCCGAGCCGGCCGCCGCCCCGGCGGTCAGCAGCAGGGCGGCGCACAGGCCGGCGACACGGGTCCGGCGGTCCGCAGGGGTGATCTTCATGGTGGCCCTTTCGGCAGGTGGGGGGCGTGCGCCCGGATCCCTTCCCGGGTGGCGCCCGGCGCGCGCGGCGGACGGGGCGGTCCGTCGCACCGGGGGACGCACGGGTTCCGCCGGATGGCCCTGCCCGGCCCCCGCACGGGATGCACACCCGCCTTGACCGAAACTCGCCCCCGGGTCGCGCAACAGATCGCCGGAATCGCCTCCAAACACGCAACAAATCGATCAGCAGCGCGCAACAGAGGTGCCTTGTCGGGGCCGAAGGCCGAACCGTACGGTCTATAGGTCCCCCCAGGAACACCCTTTCGTCCCAGAGGTCTGCCCATGCCCCAGCTGCGCACCGCCCTCCTCCAGAGCTCCGGCCGGGTCGGCGACGTCGCCGAGAACCTGAAGGCGCTCGACGAGGCCGCCGAGCGCGCCGCCGCCTCGGGCGCCGGGCTGCTGGTGACCGCCGAGATGTTCCTGACCGGCTACTCCCTCGGCGAGGACGTGCCCGCGCTGGCCGAGGCCGCCGACGGCATGTCCGCCCGAGCCATCGGCGAGATCGCCCGCCGGCACGGCATCGCCGTGCTCTACGGCTACCCCGAGCGCGAGGGCGAGACCGTCTACAACTCCGCGCAGCTGATCGGCCCCGAGGGCGCCCCGCTCGCGAACTACCGCAAGACCCACCTCTTCGGCGGCTACGAGCAGGACAACTTCACCCCCGGTGACGTCCCGGTCGTCCAGGCCGAGTACGCGGGCCTCACCATCGGCATCCTGATCTGCTACGACGTCGAGTTCCCGGAGAACGTCCGGGCGCACGCGCTGGCCGGTACCGACCTGCTGCTGGTGCCCACCGCGCAGATGCACCCCTTCCAGTTCGTCGCCGAGCAGCTGGTGCCGGTGCGCGCCTTCGAGAACCAGATGTACATCGCGTACGTCAACCGCACCGGCCCCGAGGGCGAGTTCGAGTTCGTCGGCCTGTCCTGCCTGGCGAGCCCCGACGGGACCACCCGCACCCGTGCCGGCCGCGGCGAGGAGATGGTCTTCGGCGAGGCCGACCCGGAGCTGCTGAAGGCCTCCCGCGAGAACAACCCGTACCTGCGCGACCGCCGCCCGGGGCTCTACGCCTCGCTGATCTGAGCCGGTCCGCCACCCCGCGGTCCCCCCGCCGCACCCCCCCGCACGCCTGCCCCACACCCCCGCGCAAGGAGCCGTACCCCATGACGTCCACGGTGCCCACCGCCGTCCCGCACACCGACGGCCAGCCGCCGATCACCATGTTCGGCCCGGACTTCCCGTACGCCTACGACGACTTCCTCGCGCACCCGGCGGGCCTGGGCCAGATACCCGCGACCGAGCACGGCGCCGAGGTCGCGATCATCGGCGGCGGCCTGTCCGGCATCGTGGCCGCGTACGAGCTCATGAAGATGGGCCTCAAGCCCGTCGTGTACGAGGCCGACCAGATCGGCGGCCGGCTGCGCACCGTCGGCTTCGAGGGCCCGGAGACCGACGGGCTGACCGCGGAGATGGGCGCCATGCGCTTCCCGCCGTCCTCGACCGCGCTCCAGCACTACATCGACCTGGTGGGCCTGGTCACCGAGCCCTTCCCGAACCCGCTGGCCGAGGCCACCCCCTCGACCGTGGTCGACCTCAAGGGCGAGAGCCACTACGCCGAGACCATCGCGGACCTGCCCCAGGTCTACCGCGACGTGTCCGCCGCGTGGAACGCCTGCCTGGAGGAGGGCGCGGACTTCTCCGACATGAACACCGCGATGCGCGAGCGGGACGTCCCGCGCATCCGCGAGATCTGGGCCGAGCTCGTCGCCAAGCTCGACGACGAGACCTTCTACGGCTTCCTCTGCAAGTCGGAGGCCTTCAAGTCCTTCCGGCACCGCGAGATCTTCGGCCAGGTCGGCTTCGGCACCGGCGGCTGGGACACCGACTTCCCCAACTCCATCCTGGAGATCCTGCGGGTCGTCTACACCGAGGCGGACGACCACCACCGCGGCATCGTCGGCGGCTCCCAGCAGCTGCCGCTGCGGATGTGGGAGCGCGCGCCGGAGAAGATCGTGCACTGGGCGCAGGGCACCTCGCTCTCCTCGCTGCACGAGGGCACCCCGCGACCGGCCGTGACCCGCCTGCACCGCTCGGCCGGCAACCGGATCACCGTCACCGACGCCTCCGGTGACATCCGCACCTACCGCGCGGCGATCTTCACCGCGCAGTCCTGGATGCTGCTGTCCAAGATCGAGTGCGACGACTCGCTCTTCCCGATCGACCACTGGACCGCGATCGAGCGCACCCACTACATGGAGTCCTCGAAGCTGTTCGTCCCGGTCGACCGGCCCTTCTGGCTGGACAAGGACGAGGAGACCGGCCGGGACGTCATGTCGATGACCCTCACCGACCGGATGACCCGCGGCACCTACCTGCTGGACAACGGCCCGGACAAGCCGGCCGTGATCTGCCTGTCGTACACCTGGTGCGACGACAGCCTCAAGTGGCTGCCGCTGTCCGCGAGCGAGCGGATGGAGGTCATGCTGAAGTCGCTCGGCGAGATCTACCCCAAGGTCGACATCCGCCGGCACATCATCGGCAACCCGGTCACCGTCTCCTGGGAGGACGAGCCCTACTTCATGGGCGCGTTCAAGGCGAACCTGCCGGGCCACTACCGCTACCAGCGCCGCCTGTTCACGCACTTCATGCAGGACCGGCTGCCCGAGGACAAGCGGGGCATCTTCCTCGCCGGTGACGACATCTCCTGGACGGCCGGCTGGGCCGAGGGCGCGATCCAGACCGCGCTGAACGCCGTCTGGGGCGTCATGCACCACTTCGGCGGCGCCACCGACGCCACCAACCCGGGCCCCGGTGACCGCTACGACGAGATCGCCCCGGTCGAGCTCCCCGAGGACTGATCCGGTCCCGGTCCCGGTCCCCGGACCGGCCGCGCCCGCCGGGCCACCCCCGGCAGCGCCCCATGACTACGGGCCGCCCCCGCGCCACGAGCGCGGCGGCGGCCCGTTTCCATGGGCCGGTGCCGCGCCGGTCACCGCGGGCAGGGCGCCGGGGTGAGCAGGCACCGGCCGACCAGCCCGACCCCCGCGTCCAGCGAGTCGGTCACCTCCTCGGCCAGCTCCGGGTGCGCCCGCAGCGTCCACAGCAGCCGGGCCGAGGACCAGGCGGCGCCCCGGGCCCGCTCCAGGCTCCAGGAGCCGAGCAGGTGGGTCAGCGGGTCGGCCACCTCCAGCAGGTCCGGCCCGGGCATCAGGTCCTCGCGGATCCGCTCTTCGAGGGCGACCAGGGTGTCGCCCACCCGGTCGAAGTCGGCCTCCAGCGCCGCCGGTTCCAGGGAAAGCTCCCGGCAGCTGGCGACCACCGCCAGCGGCAGGTCGTGGCCGATGTGGGCGTTGATGCCGGCCAGCGCGTACTGGAGCGGGCGCACCCCGGGGTGGCGGCGGTACTGGAAGAGCGGCCGCCAGCAGGCCGGCACCCGGTGCCCCTCGTACGCGGCCTCCACGGCGGCCAGGTACCGCCCGGCGAAGACGGCGGCCAGGGTGGTGGCGGTGCGCGCCTCGGGGAAGCGGCCCCGCCCGATCCGGTCCCGCAGCTCCTCGGTGACCGCGAGGTAGACCCGGTTGAAGACGGCGACCCCGTCCCGCGGGTCGAGCAGCCCGTCCAGCGCGCGCATCCGCGCCACGACCGGGTCCAGCGACACGTCCAGCGTCATGTGAGCCATGACGCAGAGGGTCCCAGGCGGGGACCGGCCGGCGGGAGGGAAGAGCGGCAGGCTTCGCCGGTTTGGGCGAAGCGCCCGGCTACCGGCCCCCGTCCGGGGCCTTCCCGTCGTACGCCGGGCCCTGCTCGTCGTAGGCGGAGGTGCCCGCGTCGAGCAGTGGCTCCCCGGTCTTCAGGTGCGCCGGGGCGAAGTACCGCAGCGCGTGGTAGCCGGTGATCACGACGATCGTGCCGAGCGCGATGCCGCCCAGCTGGAAGTTGTCGGTGATCTTCAGGCTGACCCCGCCGACGCCGATGATGATGCCCGCCGCGGCCGGGACCAGGTTGAGCGGGTTGCGCAGGTCCACCCGGCCGTTCAGCCAGATCTGGGCGCCCAGCAGGCCGATCATGCCGTACAGGATCACGGTGATGCCGCCGAGCACCCCGCCGGGGATGGCCGCCACCACGGCGCCGAACTTCGGGCACAGGCCGAACAGGAGCGCGAAGCCGGCCGCCGCCCAGTACGCGGCGGTGGAGTAGACCCGGGTCGCCGCCATCACGCCGATGTTCTCGGAGTACGTGGTGTTGGGCGGGCCGCCGACCGCGGTGGAGAGCACGGAGGCGACGCCGTCGGCCGCGATGGCGGTGCCCAACTGGTCGTCCAGCGGGTCCCCGGTCATCTCGCCGACGGCCTTGACGTGTCCGGCGTTCTCCGCGATCAGGGCGATCACCACCGGCAGCGCCACCAGGATCGCCGACCACTCGAAGGCCGGGGCGTGGAAGGACGGCAGGCCGATCCACTCCGCCTTGGCGACCCCGGAGAGGTCCAGCCGCCAGTGGTCCACCGCCTCGGGGCCGCCCACGGTGGAGTGGATCTTGCCGAAGACCCGGTCGAAGAGCCAGGAGATGCCGTACCCGAAGAGCAGTCCCAGGAAGATCGCGATCCGGGACCAGAAGCCGCGCAGGCACACCACCGCGAGGCCGGTGAAGGCCATCACCAGCAGGGCGGTCCACTGGTCCTGGGGCCAGTACGTCGAGGCCGTCACGGGCGCCAGGTTGAAGCCGATCAGCATCACCACGGCGCCGGTGACCACCGGGGGCATCGCGGCGTGGATGATCCGGGCCCCGAAGCGCCGGACCGCGAGCCCGGCGAGGAAGAGCACGGCGCCGACCACCAGGACGGCGCCGGTGACGGTGGCACTGGAGCCGCCGCTCGCCCGGATCGTCGCCGCCACGCCCACGAAGGAGAGCGAGCAGCCCAGGTAGCTGGGGATCCGGCCGCGGGTGGCCAGCAGGAAGATGACCGTCGCGACGCCGGACATCATGATGGCCAGGTTGGGGTCCAGCCCCATCAGCACCGGGGCGACGAAGCTGGCCCCGAACATCGCGACGACGTGCTGGGCGCCGAGCCCGGCGGTCCGCGGCCACGACAGCCGCTCGTCCGGCCGGACCACCGCGCCGGGGGCGGGGGACCGCCCGTCTCCGTGCAGCGTCCAGCGCACGCCGAGGCCCATGTACCGCTCCGTTCGCTCGAGGCCGGCGGAGCGCCGCCGGCCGGATCGCGGTCCCGCCGTCGTGCGGGCCGCGGAGGTGACCGGCAGCCGCTGCGGCCGGTCATACGAGCGATATGTTAGTGGTGAATTCTGTCCGGTTCGTCCTGCTTCACCGGGGCCGCGTGCCGGACCCGGCCCTGCTGCCGCAGTACCCCGGCCCCCAGGGCCAGCGCGCAGGCCAGCACGGTCACCAGGCCGAACGACCAGACCAGCGAGGTGGCGTCGGCCACCGCACCGATCGCGGAGGGCGCGATCAGCCCCGAGGTGTAGGTGATCGTCGCCACGCCCGCGATCGCCTGGGCCGGCGCCGGACCGCTGCGGGCCGCCGCCGCGAAGGCCAGCGGGACGACCACCGCGACGCCGAGGCCCACCAGACCGAAGCCGGCCAGCGCCGCCCACGGCTCACGGACGCTCACCACCAGCAGGCCGCCGGCGGTGGCCAGCAGGCCCCCGGCCCGGACCGTGCGCACCGCCCCGAAGCGGTCCACCACCCGGTCGCCGGCGAGCCGGGCCACCGCCATGGTGAGCGCGAAGGCCGTGGTGGAGGCGGCGGCCAGGCCCGCCTCGGTGTCCAGCACGTCCCGCAGGTAGACCGCGGACCAGTCCATGCTCGCACCCTCGGCGAAGACCGCGCAGAAGCCGATCGCGCCGATGAGCAGGGCCGAGCGCGGCGGGGGAGCGAAGTGCGGCGGCGGCTCCTCGTCCGCGGGGCTGCGGACGTCCAGCACGCCCCGGACCGCCAGCAGTCCGAGCCCGGTCAGCACCAGGGCCGCGACCAGGTGGTGCAGCCGGGCGTCCGCGCCCGCGTGGGCGGCGAGCGTGCCGGCGGCCGAGCCGAGCAGGGCGCCCACGCTCCACATGCCGTGCAGCGAGGACATGATCGAGCGGCCGAGCCGGTTCTCGGTCTCCACGCCCAGGGCGTTCATCGCCACGTCCGACATCCCGGCCGTGGCCCCGTACGCCAGCAGGGCCAGGCACAGTCCCCACAGGTTCGGGGCCAGCGAGGGCAGCGCGAGCGCGAGGGTCCACAGGGCCAGCAGGCCGCGCAGCGCGGGCCGGGCTCCGAAGCGGTGGTTGATCCGGCCGGCCAGGGGCATCGCGAGGGCCGCCCCGACGGCGGGGAAGGCCAGGGCGAGGCCGAGGGTGCCGGCGCTCAACGAGGCGTGGTCCGCGATCCACGGGATCCGGGTGGCGAAGCTGCCGGTCACGGCCCCGTGGACGCAGAAGACGGCGGCGACGGATTTCCGGGCGCGGTTGACGCGCCGCAGGGCGATGAGGTCGAGGGGTTCAGCAGGCATGGCGATAAACTATCAGGAAGCCTGCCTGATAAATAGTCCGCCGTTAGGATTCCCGCATGCGTCCCGCCTCACCGAGCACCGCGCGTGCCATGAACGACCGCCGCGCCCTGCACCTCCTCCAGGAACAGGGCCCCCTGACGGCCGCTCAGCTCAAGGAGCACACCGGCCTGTCCCGGCCGAGCGTGGCCGACCTGGTCGAACGGCTCTGCGCGGCCGGGCTGATCGAGGTGGTGGGGGAGTCCGGAGCGCAGCGCCGGGGCCCCAACGCCAAGGTCTACGGGATCGTCGCCGGCCGCGCCCACCTCGCCGCGCTCGACGTCCGCACCGAGAGCGTCCGGGTGGTCGTCGCCGACCTGCTGGGCCGGCCGCTGGCCGAGGCCGCCCAGCCGACCTCCTCGGCCGCCGAGGCGGTGGAGCTGGTGGCCCGCACCGCCGCCGAGGCCGGCGCCGCCGTCCTGCACACGGTCTGCGCGGGCGCGCCCGGCCTGATCGACCCGGCCAGCGGAGAGCTGCGCAACACCGTCAAACTGCCGAACTGGCACCGGGAGCTGGCCGGGGCGCTCCAGCGGCGGGAGCTGGCGTCCCGGGTGATCGTGGAGAACGAGACCAACCTCGCGGCGGTCGCCGAGCGCGCGGAGGGCGCCAGCCGCCAGGCCGACTCCTTCGTGCTGCTCTGGCTCGGCGACGGGGTCGGTGCCGCGCTGGTGCTCGACGGTCGGCTGCGCCGGGGCGCCTCGGGCGGCGCCGGCGAACTGGGCTTCCTGCCCGTGCCGGGCACCGCCGGGCTGCCCTCGGCCGACCACTGCGAGGGCGGGTTCCACAGCCTGGTGGGCGGGGCCGCGGTCGCCGCCCTGGCCCGCGAGCACGGCTTCGGCGGCCGGGCCGAGGCGGCGGTGCGCACCGCGGTGGCGGCCGGCCCCGAGGGCAAGGCCTTCTTGGACGCCCTCGCCGAACGGCTCGCCCTGGGCGCGGCCGCGGTGACCGCCGTGCTCGACCCGGGCCGGGTGGTGCTCGGCGGCGAGATCGGACTGGCCGGCGGGCCCGCCCTGGCCGAACTGGTGGCCGACCGGCTGCGCGGCCTGACGCCCGTGCCCACCGCGGTGCTGGCCACCGAACTCGGCGACGGGGCGGTGCTGCGCGGCGCCCTGCTCACCGCCCGCGCCGCCGCCCAGGACGCGGTCTTCGCGAGCTAGGGCCTGTTCTGGGCCTTGCCGCCGTCCGGACGCAGGCCCGCCACGTACGCCGCGAAGGTGCCGGTGCCGTCGGCGTGCCCGGGGGCGGTGATCCCGCCGCGCCGGAAGGCCGCGTACGACCGGCCGAAGAGGGGGACGGGCAGCACGGCGCGGCGCCGGCCGCGGCCGGCGTAGTACGTCCGCAGCCAGGCGTCCAGGGTGCGGGTCTCGGGGCCGCCCAGGTCGGGGACCCGGCCGGCCGGCTCGCCCTCGGCCAGCTCGGCGAGCCGGGCGGCCACGTCGTCGGTGGCCACCGGCTGCACCGGCACCCCCTTCGGCACCGGCACCACGGGCAGCTTCCCCAGCGCCTCGGCGGCCATGCCGAGCAGGTCGTGGAACTGGGTGGCGCGCAGCACCGTCACCCCGAGCCCGGACTCCGCCAGGATCCGCTCGACGGCCAGCTTGCGCCGGTAGTACGGGAAGGGCACCGCGTCCACCCCCACGATCGAGATGTACAGCAGGTGCCGCAGGCCGCTGCGGCGGGCGGCGGCGACCAGGTTGCGGGCCGCCGCCTCGTCGCCCCTGCCGGCGCCCCGGGCGTCGCTGGCGCAGTGCACCACCGCGTCCGCCCCGGCCAGCGCCGCGTCCAGGCCCTCGCCGGTGGTGAGGTCCACCGGGTACTCGGGGGAGCGGCGGCTCAGCACGCGCACCTCGTGGCCCCGGGCCCGCAGCCGGGCGGTGACGAGCGAGCCGAGGGTGCCGGTGCCGCCGGTGACGAGGATGGTGCTCATGGTCCTGGTGTCCTTTCGCGTACGGGGTCTTCGTACACGGGACAGGACGGCCGGCCGGAACGTGACATCCGGCGCGCGGGGATTGTGGCGCCGGGTCCGGCGGGTCGGCAGCGGGGCGGCGGGGACGCCGGAGGGCCCGGCGGCACGCGGCCGCCGGGCCCTCCTCTGCGTCGCGGTCCCTCACTCCCGCGGACGGGTCAGCAGGCGCCGAGGTCCTCCCAGACGCCCCACTGGCCGGTGGTGCCGGGCTCCTCGTTCTGGGTCCACCACTTGGCCTTCCAGTTGTGGGCCTTGTGGGAGACCAGCGCGCCGCCGGAGTAGGTGTTGCCCGCGACGTACGCCGGGTTGGCGCAGCTGCCGCCGCCGGTCGTACCGCCGGTCGTACCGCCGGTCGTACCGCCGGTGGTCCCGCCCGTCGTACCGCCGGTGGTGCCGCCGGTCGTACCGCCCGTGGTCCCGCCGGTGGTCCCGCCCGTGGTGGTGCCCGAGCCCGGCTCGACCACGGTCACCCCGCGCGCCTGGTCCTGGGCGATGCCGTAGGTGTTGCCGCCGAAGGTCACCGTCCAGTTGGACGGGGTCGAGGTCGGCAGGTAGTAGACGAAGTCCAGCTCGACCGAGGCGCCGGGGGCCAGCGACTGCCAGCTCGGCAGCTTCAGCGAGACGCGGTTGTAGTCGCCCTTGAGGCCGCCCACGTTGCTGCCGGTGTGGTCGCTGCGGATCACCGTGGTGCCCCAGCCGGACTGGTCCTTGGCGTTGTTCGGGGCCGAGGAGGAGTAGTCGAACTGGAACTCCGTGCCGCCCGGCAGGGTGGCCGTGGTGTTGTTGGTGATCTTCAGCTTCGGGCTGATCGGGTAGTTCGAGTCACCGAGCGGGAACTGACCGAACTCCGCGTCGACCTTGATGGCCTGGGTCGGCATCGTGATCGTGGCGCGCTTGGCGCCGTAGGGCGCGGCCGCCTTGAAGGTGTCGTACATCGTGCTGGTGAGCGTGTCGCCCATCTCGTACTGGCCCTTGGCGGCGTTGTAGCCGTAGTCGCCCGCCAGCTCCCAGACCATGGTGCCGCCGATGCCCTTGCTGACCACGTAGTCGGCCTTGGCCTTCACCGACTGCTCGTCCTCGGTGGAGAGGAAGACCTTCTTCTGCGCGTTCCACAGCCACGGCGCCACCAGCGTGGAGTCGTAGTTGCGGACGTAGGTGCCGGTCAGGGTGGTGTTCGCCGGGAAGCCGTACTTGGTGACGTAGTCGCCGACCACGCCCTTCTCAAGGTTCTTGGCGTGCCACATCGGGTTGGAGCCGGCCGGTGCCTCGACGCCGTTGGTGTCCAGGTCGTGCCAGAGGTTGTCGATGCCGACCGCGCCGTCGCCGCACTTGGTCAGGCCCGCGCCGGCCGGACAGCTGGTCGCCGCGGCCTTGCCCCACAGGCCGTTGGTGCCGCCGGTGACGTTCTTGAAGCCGCGGGTGTAGTAGGGCAGGCCGATGTTGATCCGGCCGGCCGGCATGGAGCCGCGGAAGTAGTGGTAGGCCCAGTCGGTGTTCAGGTAGCCGATGCCGCCGTACTGGGAGGTGGAGTACACGCCCGCGGCGGCCAGCTCGGCGTCCTTGCCGTCGTCGAAGAGCGAGGCGTTGGGACCGACGTACTCGTTCCAGGCGCCGTGCAGGTCGTAGGACATGATGTTGACGTAGTCCAGGTACTTCTGCATCTGGAACGTCTCCATGCCGCGCAGCAGGTACCCGGAGGAGGGGGCGGCGACCGAGAGCAGGTAGTGCTTGCCGTCCGCGGCGCCCGCCCGGTCCAGCTTCTCCCGCAGCGTCTTCATCAGCGCGGCGTAGCCCTTGACCAGACCCGCGCGGCGGCCGTTGGACAGCGACCAGTCCAGCGGGTTGCCGGCGTCCTTCATCGTGGTCGGGTACTCGTAGTCGATGTCGACGCCGTTGAAGCCGTACTTCCGGATGAAGTCCACGGAGGAGTTGGCGAAGGTGTCGATGCCGGCCTGGTTGACCGAGCCGTCGGCGTTGGTGGCCATGGAGTAGAAGCCGCCGGAGCTCACGCGGTTGCCGTCGTCGCCGAAGTAGCCGCCGGTCTCCGCCCAGCCGCCGACCGAGATCAGCGTCTTGACGTTGGGGTACTGCTTCTTGAACTTGGTCAGCAGGTTGAAGTGGCCCTTGTACGGGAGGGACGGGTCCATCTCCGCGCCCGCCACGCCCGGCCAGGTCATGCCCGTCGCGGCGTTGTTCGGGCCGTCCGCGCCCACCGAGAGCTTGTTGTCGCCGCCGACGTGGCCGAAGGCGTAGTTGAGGTGGGTGACCTTCCCCCACGGGATGTTGCTGGCGAGGTAGGCGGGGGTGCCGTCCTTGCCGGTGCGCCAGCCGGTGAAGTAGCCGATGACCCGACGCTGGTGGTCGGCGCCCATCTTCTCGCGGCCCTCGGTGTCGTAGACCGAGCAGTACGGGACGTCGACGCCCGGGGTCTGGTAGAGCCCGTCGGGGCGGCAGGCGGAGTCGTCGGCCGCGTGCGAGACGCCGGTCGACAGGGTGCTGAAGAGCAGGCCCGCGACGGCGGCGCCGGATGCCAGCACCATGGCTCTGGTGCGCGTGGGGGACAGCATTGTGCCTCCTGGGGAGGGGAGGTTGGCAGGACACAACGGACTGAGGAGTGGCGCGTGTTGACCCGTGATGTGCGCACATCTGACGGGCTGTCTCCCGGGAATGTGAAGCAGAGATTAAGAGGACTAGACCACGCCGTCAATAGGTCTGGACCATTTCCGCGGCAAGGCGTGACCGCCCGCTCGGGAGCTGCTGGAGAAGAGCTGGGCTGTGAGCCAGGCCACATTGCCCGGCTGGCGTGACCCCCCGGGGGCCGTGGCACACTGACCCCAGTACCAGTAGCAGCGCACTCCGGGGTCGGTGTAATTCCGAACCGGCGGTTATAGTCCGCGACCCGTCCGCAGCCAGCGGCCGGTTGACCAGGTGAAATTCCTGGACCGACGGTTAAAGTCCGGATGGGAGGCAGTGCGCGGCGGGCCAGTCACGGTACGCCGCCTTCGGCGGTTTCCCCGGCGTACGCGCTCTTGCGTACGCGGCGGCGGAACCGCCCGGCACCGGCATTCCTGCCGGTCATCGGCGTATCCCGCGAGTGTCCCGCTTCTCTGTCGTCATCGACAGCCCCGGAGTCCGTGCCCGATGAGGCAGGAGGACCCGGTGGCCACCACCGCAGACACGGACGCCATGCGCCGAGCCGTCGCGCTCGCCGCCCGTGGTCTCGGCTCCACCAGCCCCAACCCGGTCGTCGGCTGCGTCGTCACCGACGCCGCCGGACGCGTGGCGGGCGAGGGATGGCACCAGCGGGCCGGCGGCCCGCACGCCGAGGTGCACGCGCTGGCCGCGGCCGGCGAGGCGGCCCGCGGCGGCACCGCGTACGTCACCCTCGAACCCTGCAACCACACCGGCCGCACCGGCCCCTGCGCCCAGGCCCTGATCGAGGCCGGCATCGCCCGGGTCCACTACGCCGTGGCCGACCCGAACGCCGAGGCCACCGGCGGCGCCGCCACCCTGCGCGCGGCCGGGGTCGAGGTCACCGGGGGCCTGCTGGCCGCCGAGGCCGAGGCCGGCAACGCCGCCTGGCTCACCGCCGTCCGGCTCGGCCGCCCGCACGTCACCTGGAAGTACGCCGCCACCCTCGACGGCCGCACCGCCGCCGCGGACGGCAGCAGCCGCTGGATCTCCTCCGCCGCCTCCCGCGCCGACGTGCACCGGCTGCGCGCCGAGAGCGACGCCGTGCTGGCCGGCACCGGCACCCTGCGCGCCGACGACCCGCACCTCGCGGTCCGCGGCGTCGAGGGCGCCACCCAGCCGCTGCGGGTGGTCCTCGACGCCCGCGCCACCCTCACGCCCGGCGCCCGCGTCCTCGACGACGCGGCGCCCACCCTGGTCGTGGTCGGCGAGCACGCCGACACCGCCCACCTGCCCGGTACCGACCTGCTGCGGCTCCCGCTGCACGAGGGCCGCGTCGACGTCGGGGAACTCCTCGCCGCCCTGTACGCCCGCGGCGTGCGCGGCCTCCTCCTCGAAGGCGGCGCCACCCTGGCCGGCTCCTTCGTCGCGGCCGGCGCCGTCGACCGGGTGGTCGGCTACCTCGCCCCGGCACTCCTCGGCGCGGGCCCCGCGGCCCTCACCGACGCCGGCATCACGAACATCGCCCGGGCACTGCGCCTCGACATCACCGAGGCCGTCCGCACGGGCCCCGATCTCCGCATCACCGCCGTCCCCACCACCGCCCCCAAGGAGCACTGAGTGTTCACCGGAATCGTCGAAGAACTGGGCGAGGTCGCCGCCATCGAGCAGCTCCCGGACGCGTCCCGCTTCCGGCTGCGCGGCCCGCTCGTCACCGAGGGCGCCAAGCACGGCGACTCGATCGCCGTCAACGGCGTCTGCCTGACGGTCGTCGAGACCGAGGCCGGCGAGTTCACCGCCGACGTGATGCAGGAGACCCTGAAGCGTTCCAGCCTCGGCGCCCTGGAGGTCGGCTCCCGGGTCAACCTCGAGCGGCCGATGGCCCTGGGCGGCCGCCTCGGCGGCCACCTGGTCCAGGGGCACGTCGACGGCACCGGCGCCATCGTCTCGCGGACCCCCTCCGAGCACTGGGAGATCGTGAAGGTCGCGCTCCCCCCGGAGCTCTCCCGGTACGTGGTCGAGAAGGGCTCGATCACCATCGACGGGGTCAGCCTCACCGTCGTCGAGGCCGCCGCCGACTTCTTCACCGTCAGCCTCATCCCCACCACCCTCGCGCTGACCACCCTCGGCATCAAGCAGCCCGGGGACCCGGTCAACCTTGAGGTCGACGTGCTCGCGAAGTACGTGGAGCGTCTGCTGGGCGCCGGCGTGGTGCCCGGCTCCGCCCGTACCGAGAGCCCGGAGGTGGCCGAGTGAGCGCCGTGTCGTGGTTGAACACGGAGGCCTTCACGGTCTTCGACCAGCACATCATCTGGGCCGACATGATCGGCAACACGATGGGGCTGGCCGCCCTCGCCCTCGGCTGGCGCCGCTCCATATGGACCTGGCCCACCCAGTTCCTCTCCGGCGTGATCCTCTTCACCGCCTTCGCCTCCGGCCACCTCTCCGGCAGCGCCGGCAAGCAGGTCGTCGTCGTCACCGTGGCCCTGTGGGGCTGGTGGCAGTGGAGCCGCGGCAGCCGCCAGGCCCAGGACGGCTCGCTGGCCGTCCGCTTCGCCAGCTGGCGCGAGCGGGGCCTGCTGCTGGGCGCCGCCGCCGTCGGCACCCTGGCCGTCGGCGGGCTCTTCACCGCCTTCCCGACTCTCTCCTGGGACCCCTGGCCCGACGCGTACGTGTTCGTCGGCACCGTCGTCGCCATGTACGCCCAGGCCAAGGGCATGGTCGAGTTCTGGTTCGCCTGGCTGCTGGTCGACGCGGTCGGCGTACCGCTCGCCTTCGCCAACGGCTACGCCTTCTCCGGTCTCGTGTACGTGATCTACGGAGCGCTCGTCCTGTGGGGCGCCTACGACTGGTACCAGCGCTCGCGCACCGCCCCCACCACCCCCGCCACGGCCCTGGAAGGAGCGACGGCATGACCACCCTCAAGCCCGTCCCGGACGACTACGAGATCTTCCGCCTCGACCCCGTCGAGCAGGCCATCCGCGACATCGCCGCCGGCCGCCCCGTCGTGGTCGTCGACGACGAGGGCCGCGAGAACGAGGGCGACCTCGTGGTGGCCGCCGAGAAGGCCACCCCCGAGATCGTGGCCTTCATGATGAGCGAGTGCCGCGGCCTGATCTGCGCCCCCATGGAGGGCCCCGAGCTGGACCGGCTCGAGCTCCCCCAGATGGTGGACAACAACACCGAGTCGATGAAGACCGCCTTCACCGTCTCCGTGGACGCCACCGCCGCGCACGGCGTGAGCACCGGCATCTCCGCCGCCGACCGCGCCACCACCCTCCAGCTGCTGGCCGCCGGCACCAGCACCGCCGGCGACTTCGTCCGCCCCGGCCACATCTTCCCGCTGCGCGCCAAGCCCGGCGGCGTCCTGGTCCGCGACGGCCACACCGAGGCCGCGGTCGACCTGGCCCGGCTCGCCGGCCTGCGCCCGGCCGGCGCGATCGTCGAGATCGCCGGCGAGGACGGCGTGATGCTGCGGCTGCCCGAGCTGATCCCGTTCGCCCGCAAGCACGGCCTGACGATCATCTCCATCGAGGACCTGATCGCCTACCGGCGCTCCGCCGAGCCGACCGTCCGCCGCGAGGCCGAGGTCAGCCTGCCGACCTCCTTCGGCGAGTTCACCGCCTACGGCTACCGCTCCACGGTCGACGGCGTCGAGCACGTCGCCCTGGTCCACGGCGAGGTCGGCGACGGCCGGGACCTGCTGGTCCGGATGCACTCCGAGTGCCTGACCGGCGACATCTTCCACTCCCTGCGCTGCGACTGCGGCCCCCAGCTGCACGCCTCCATGGAGCGCATCAAGAACGAGGGCCGGGGCGTGGTCGTCTACCTCCGCGGCCACGAGGGCCGGGGCATCGGACTGCTGTCCAAGCTGCGCGCCTACGAGCTCCAGGAGCGCGGCCGCGACACCCTCGACGCCAACCTCGAACTCGGCCTGCCCGCCGACGCCCGGGACTACGGGGCCGGCGCCCAGATCCTCGCCGACCTCGGCGTCCGGGAGGTCCGGCTGCTGACCAACAACCCCGAGAAGGCCGAGGCCCTGGTCCGGGGCGGCATCGACGTGCTGGGCCGGGAGCCCATGCCCGTCGAGGCCGGCGAGCACAACCTCCGGTACCTGCGCACCAAGCGGGACCGGATGGGGCACGACCTGCCCTGGCTGGACGCGGCCGCCACCGCTGCCACCTGCGGCAACCAGTAAGCACGTACCGAAGAGACCATCGCAGTACCACCGAGGAGAGTTGTGAGCGGCAAGGGCGCACCCGAACTGAGCGTGAAGAACTGCGGAGACCTCCGGGTCGCCGTGATCGCGGCGCAGTGGCACGAGAAGGTCATGGACGGCCTGGTGGACGGGGCCCTGCGGGCCCTGCACGAGCTGGGCATCGACGAGCCCACCCTGCTGCGGGTGCCGGGCAGCTTCGAGCTCCCGGTCGTGGCGAAGGTGCTCGCCGAGCGCGGCTACGACGCGATCGTCGCGCTCGGCGTGGTCATCCGCGGCGGCACCCCGCACTTCGACTACGTCTGCCAGGGCGTCACCCAGGGCCTCGTACAGGTGTCCATCGACACCGGCGTCCCGGTCGGCTTCGGCGTGCTGACCTGCGACAACGACGAGCAGGCGCTGGACCGTGCCGGGCTCGAGGGGTCCAACGAGGACAAGGGCCACGAAGCGGTCACCGCCGCCGTCGCCACCGCCATGACCCTGCGGACCGTCAGCGAGCCCTGGCGGTAGTCCAAGGAGTGAACCCTCGCGACGGAGCGGGCGGCCGAAGCCTTAGGCTAGGGGACATCATGGCGAACAAACCCCTTAAGAGTTTCGAAGAGCTCTTCGCCGAGCTCCAGCTCAAGGCCGCCAACGGCGACCCCAGCACCTCCCGCACCGCCGAGCTGGTCGGCAAGGGCGTCCATGCCATCGGCAAGAAGGTCGTCGAGGAGGCCGCCGAGGTCTGGATGGCCGCCGAGTACGAGGGCAAGGAAGCCGCCGCCGAGGAGATCTCGCAGCTGCTGTACCACGTCCAGGTGATGATGGTCGCCCGCGGGATCTCCCTCGACGAGGTCTACGCCCATCTCTGAGCCGGTCCGGCCCTCCCGGTGACCACCGGGAGGGCCCCCGCGCCCCTCCACCGCTCCGCACAGCACTCTCTTACGCGAACAAAGGAACCGACCTCATGCTGCGCATCGCCGTCCCCAACAAGGGTTCACTGTCCGGACCTGCGATGGCGATGCTCCATGAGGCCGGCTACCGCCAGCGCAAGGAGTCCAAGGAGCTCGTCACCATCGACCCCGAGAACGAGGTCGAGTTCTTCTACCTGCGGCCCAAGGACATCGCGATCTACGTCGCCTCCGGCAAGCTGGACATCGGCATCACCGGCCGTGACCTGCTGCTGGACTCGGGCGCCAACGCCGCGGAGATCCTGCCGCTGAACTTCGGCCGCTCGACCTTCCGCTACGCCACCCGCCCGGGCACCGCCAAGGGCCCCGAGGACTTCAACGGCCTGACGATCGCGACCTCCTACGAGGGCATCGTCGCCAAGCACCTCGCCGAGCAGGGCATCGAGGCCGCCGTCGTCCACCTCGACGGCGCGGTCGAGACCGCCATCAAGCTCGGCGTCGCCGAGATCATCGCGGACGTGGTCGAGACCGGCACCAGCCTGCGCAACGCCGGCCTGGAGGTCATCGGCGAGCCGATCCTCCACTCCGAGGCCGTGGTCATCCGGCGGGACGGCGCGGACGCCGACCACCCCCAGGTGCAGCAGTTCCTGCGCCGCCTCCAGGGCGTCCTGGTGGCCCGCAGCTACGTGATGATGGACTACGACATCCGCGCCGAGTTCCTGGAGCGGGCCGTGGCCCTCACCCCGGGCCTGGAGTCGCCCACCGTCTCCCCGCTACACAACGAGGGCTGGGTCGCGGTCCGGGCCATGGTCCCGGCCCGCGAGGCGCAGCGCATCATGGACGACCTCTACGAGCTCGGCGCCCGCGCGATCCTGACCACCTCGATCCACGCCTGCCGCCTCTGATGGCCGCGCACACCCCCGCCGGGGCACCCGCGCTGCCCGTCACCTTCCGGCCGACCCGGACCCGGGCCGTGCTCCTGGGCACCGGCCTGGTCATGTTCACCACCATCACGGTGATCGCCCTCCTGCTGGAGCGGTTGGGCCCGGGGGAGCGGATCAGCTTCGTCTTCACGGCGGCGCTGCTCACCTCCGTCCTGGTGCTGCTCAGCCGCCCCAAGGTGGTCGCGGACGAGGACGGGGTCACCGTCGTCAACCTCACCACCAAGCGACGGCTGGCCTGGGCGCAGATCCTCCGGGTGAACCTCCGCCCGGGTGACCCCTGGGTGTTCCTCGACCTCAGCGACGGCACCAGCCTGCCGGCCCTCGGCATCCAGCCCGGCGTGGCCAAGCAGCAGGCCATCGCGGACGCCCGGGCGCTGCGCGCGCTGGCCGAGTCCCGCGGGAGCGGCACGCACGACGGCTGACCGCCATTGCGGTCCCGATCTCAATGACTACCCTGGTGGCGGGGCGCATCCGAGCGCCCCGCCTCCGTGTCCCGGCACAGCCGGGCCCGTGGGGCCCCTGCTCTTAGAGGAGTGACTCCCTCCAGCAATGGACGGATCGTCCGGTAGTACCCGCGCCGCCACCTCACCCGAGGCGGCGGCATGACCATCCCGCTACTCCTGCTCGCGGCGGCCTTCGCCCTGATCCTGGCCAACGGCTTCTTCGTGGCGGCCGAGTTCGGCCTCGTCACCGTCGACCGGCCGGACGCCGAGCGCGCCGCCGCCGAAGGCGACCGGAGGGCCCGTACGGTCGTCACGGCCCTGCGGGAGCTGTCCTTCCAGCTCTCCGGCACCCAGCTCGGCATCACCCTCACCTCCCTGGTGACCGGCATGCTCGCCGAGCCCGCCCTGGCCGCCCTGCTCACCGGCCCGCTGACCGCCACCGGCCTGCCGCACGGCGCGGTGCCCTCGGTGGCCGTGGTGACCGGCATGCTGCTGGCCGCCGCCGTCCAGATGGTCGTCGGCGAACTGGTCCCCAAGAACTGGGCGGTCTCCCGGCCGCTCCAGGTGGCCCGCTTCGTGGCCGGCCCCCAGCACGCCTTCTCGCGCGCCTTCCGCCCGGTGATCGCGGCCCTCAACGCCGTGGCCAACCGGCTGGTGCGCGCCCTGGGCGTGGAGCCCGCCGAGGAGCTGGCCTCCGCCCGCACCCCCGGCGAGCTGGTCTCCCTGGTACGCCACTCGGCCGAACAGGGCGCCCTGGAACAGGACACGGCCGACCTGTTCGTCCGCACCCTCTCGCTCGCCGACCTCACCGCCCAGCACGTGATGACCCCCCGGGTGAAGGTCAGCGCCCTCCAGACGGACGCCACCGCGGCCGACGTGCTCAACCTGACCCGGGCCACCGGTCTGTCCCGCTTCCCGGTCTACCGGGACCGGATCGACGAGGTGGTCGGCGTGGTGCACCTCAAGGACGCCCTCGCGGTGACCGAGTCGCAGCGCGGCCGCACCACGGTCGCCCGGATCGCCGTGCCCCCGCTGCTGGTCCCCGGCAGCCTGCCGGTCCAGCCGCTGCTGGAACGCCTGCGCAGCGAGCAGCCGATGGCCGTGGTCGTCGACGAGTACGGCGGCACCGCCGGGGTGGTCACCCTGGAGGACATCGTCGAGGAACTGGTCGGCGAGGTCCGCGACGAGCACGACCGGGCCGAGGAGGAGACTCCCGAGCTCGCCACCGTGCCCGCCGAGGACGGCCGGCCCGCCTGGGACGCCGACGGCTCCTGCCGCGTCCACACCCTGCGCCGGATAGGCCTCGAGGTGCCCGAGGGCCCCTACGAGACCGTCGCCGGACTGGTCGCCGACCTGCTCGGCCGGATCCCGGCCCCCGGCGACCGGGCCGAACTGCCGGGCTGGAAGCTCTCGGTGCGCCAGGTCGGCCGCTACCGGGCCGAGCGGGTGCGCCTGGTGCGCACCGCCCCGGCCGGCGCGGACCAGCCCGCGGCGGCGCACCCGGCGGCCGGCCGCGCCGACCTCCCCGAGATGGCGGTCAGCCGATGAACCTCCTGCAACTCCTCTTCGCCCTGCTGCTGGTGTTCGCCAACGGCTTCTTCGTGGCCGCCGAGTTCGCCCTGGTCTCGGTCCGGCGCAGCCAGATCGAGCCGCTGGCGGCCGACTCGGCCCGGGCCCGACAGGTGCTGCACGGCCTGGAGAACCTGCCGCGGATGATGGCCGCCGCGCAGTTCGGCATCACCCTGTGCTCGCTGACCCTGGGCGCGGTGGCCGAGCCCACCGTGGCCCGGCTGCTGGAGCCCGTCTTCCACGCCGTACGCGTGCCCGAGGGCCTGATCCACCCGCTGGGGTACGCCCTGGCGCTGGCCGCGGTGGTCTTCCTCCACCTGGTCATCGGCGAGATGGTGCCGAAGAACCTGGCGATGGCCGCGCCGGAGAAGGCCGCCCTGTGGTTCAGCCCGGGCCTGGTCGGCTTCGCCCGGGTCTGCGGGCCGGTCACCACGGCCCTGGGCGCCTGCGCCCGGCTGGTGCTCAAGCTGTTCCGGGTGGAGCCCAAGGACGAGGTGGAGGCCGTCTACGACAGCAGCCAGCTCGGCCGCCTGGTGGAGGACTCCCGGCAGGCCGGACTGCTCGAACCGGTCGAGCAGGAGCGCCTGGAGGACGCCCTGGAGCTGGGCAGCCGCCCGGTCACCGACGTCCTGCTGTCCCGCTCCCAGCTGGTCACCGTCGGCCCCTCGGCCACCCCGCGGGAGGTCGAGCAGCTGACCGTCCGCACCGGCTACTCCCGCTTCCCGGTCCGCTCCGAGAGCGGCGCCTTCATGGGCTACCTGCACGTCAAGGACGTGCTGGAGCTGGAGGACCGGGAGCGGGCGGTGCCCCAGCACGTGTGGCGCCGGATGACCACCCTGTGCGCCACCCTGCCGCTGGACGACGCCCTGTCGGTGATGCGGCGGGACGCCACCCACCTGGCGCAGGTCGCCGACCCCGACGGCCGGGTGCTGGGGCTGGTGGCCCTGGAGGACGTCCTGGAGATGCTGGTCGGAGAGGTCCGCGACCCGGCCCACCGGCTGGTCGGCCCGCGCCGCCCGGCCAGCCCGGCCGGCGTCTGACCCTAGACCGGGGGCGGCTCCGGCCGCCCCCGGTCCGCCGGTCCCCGGCCCGACAGGACCTCGCCGTACGCCTGCATGAGGTCCGCCAGCCGCAGGGTCGCCAGGTCCTCGCGGGTGGGCGTACCGGCGTACCCCGCCAGCCGCAGGTCCCGGTACGCGCAGCTCTTCTCGTACAGCGTCCGCAGGAAGCGGCCGTTGCCCAGCTCGTCGATCCAGCCCTGGTCCACCACGTGCCCGCTGATGGACCGCAGCTCGTCCAGCGCCTCCTCGTCCCACCGGTCGCCGTTCGCGTCGGCCAGCACCCGCCCGATGGCGGTCAGTTCCAGCGGCCGGTAGCTCGGGAAGTCCACGCGGGTGGTGAAGCGGGAGGACAGCCCCGGATTGGTGGCCAGCAGCCGGTCCATCCCGGCCGGGTAGCCGGCCAGGATGACCACCAGGTGGTCGCGGTTGTCCTCGGCGCGCTTGAGCAGCACCTGCAGCGCCTCGTCCCCGTACGCGTCGCCCTTGCTGTAGCCGGAGTTGGAGAGGCTGTAGGCCTCGTCCACGAACAGCACCCCGCCCAGCGCCGAGTCGATCAGCTCGTTGGCCTTGACCGCGGTCTGGCCCAGGAACTCGCCGACCAGATCGGCGCGTTGGGCCTCCACCAGGTGGTCCCCGCCCAGCAGCCCGAGGGCGTAGAAGACCCGGCCCAGGATCCGGGCGACGGTGGTCTTGCCCGTCCCGGAGGGCCCCGAGAAGACGAAGTGGCGTTTCGGCGGCTGCACCGGCAGCCCCTGCCCGGCTCTCAGCCGGGCCATGTGCAGCTGCGCCGAGAGCGCCTTGACCTGCCGCTTGACCGGCTCCAGTCCGACCATCCGCTCCAGCTCCGCCAGCGCGTCGGCCAGCAGCTCCGGATCGGCCGGCCCGGCCGGCAGCCCGGGCGGGCCCTGCTGCGCCGGCAGGGACTTGCGGCGGGCCCCCTCGCGCGGCACGGCGGAACCGACCGGCGGTGAGCCCGGGCCGGGGCCGAAGCGCGGCTCCCGGCCCTCCGGCGGCTCCACGGCCGGCGGCTCTGTCTCCAGGGCGCCGTCCTGGCCCAGGCCGCCGGCCAGGGCCACCGGGGCCAGATCGGCGCTCAGGCCCGGGTCGTACAGGTCCAGGCCGTCCGGGCCGTCCAGCCCGTCCCCCTCGGCGATGGCGGTGAGCCGGGCGGCGGTGTCCATGAAGGCCGGGTCGACCCGGTGCACGGCCCGGTACAGGGGGAGCGCGGCGGCGCTGCGGCCGGTGCCCTCATGGGCCCGGGCCAGCCAGTAGCGCAGCTCCTTGCGCTGCGGCTGTTCGCTGCGGCAGCGCATCAGCGCGGCCGACAGCAGCGGTTCGGCCTGCCCGTACATCTCCAGCCGGACCCGGGCCATCCCGCCGAACAGCCCCGCCTCGATGCCCAGCAGCGCATCGTCGACCAACGGCTCGGTGTGCCGCACCAGTTGGTCCCAGTCCTTCACCAGGTACGCCCGGCAGGCGTGCAGGAAGCGGACCTGCGGGTCGGTGTCCACCGGCGGCAGGCCCGCCAGCGCCCGGTCCAGTTCGGGGACGTGCCGGCCGTCGAGCCAGTGGGAGGCGTGGGCCAGTAACAGGTCCCGGCGGCTCTCCAGCACCGGCTGCACCCACCAGCCCAGCCAGTACCAGGAGTTCAGGGTGCGGCGGTGACGGGTGCGCTGTTCGCCGAACCGCTCGCGGTGGGCGTACATCCGCAGCAGGGCGTTGGCGGTGTCCACCCGCAGCGCGTGCAGGCCGAGCCAGGCGTCGGCCATCGCGGGGTCGAGTCGTACGGCGGCCCGGAACTCCTCCTCGGCCTGCGGATAGGCGCCCATCGTGTAGGCGTCCACCCCTCGCAGCCAGGCGAGTTCGGCCGGGGCGTGCGGGCTGCCCTGCGTGCCGAAGTCCATCCCATCCCCCACAAGCCTGCCCCCGTGGTGCGCGTCCGGGCCTCTGCCCGACTGCCGGACTGACCAAACCTCCGCGTCGTGGACGGGAGTTGCGCGACTGAGCCTTGAGATCGCCGGTCGCATCGTACCTGCGGTGACGTTCCTTACACAGGCTGTCGCGAGCACTGGCCGGGGTGGGGCCGCAGCGGCGGTGGTGACGGAGGGTGAGGAAGAGGCGGGCGATCGGGGCCGCCGGAGGCGGTCCGGGACGGCGCGAAGCCCCCGATCACGGGGGAACAATCGGGGGCTCCGTGTCCGTGCCGGCCTCGTAAGACCGCACATTCAGAACGTAAGACCTGCGCGGGGCTCCGGTCAAGCGCCTCCGGAAGGCTTCCGGACGGCCCCGGAGCGGGGTCCCTCAGGCCCGGGGCAGGTCGTCACCTTCGGTGACGGGAACGGCCCCTTCCGGGGTCGCAGCGGCCCCGGAAGTCCACTCGTATCCCGTATCCCTCTGCCGCACCAGAGTGTCCGCGAAGGGGCGCGAAGGGTCCTCGGCGAAGTGTGCGCGCTCCGCGCGCTCCCATTCGTCCCAGAACCCGGCGAGCTCACTCCCGTCCCGGCGGCGCCGATGGTGCCGTGGCGGTAGACGGGCGCGGTGATGTCGGAGCCGATGTAGGTCAGGGCGACGGTGGTGAAGCCCTCGGCCAAGAGCT
>NZ_JBFBGK010000109.1:0-27868 GCF_040684615.1 Streptomyces sp. NPDC089919 | reverse complement strand
CGTTCTTGCGTTTCCGACTCTATCAGATCTTTCCGGACCCGATTTCCTCGGTGCTTTCCGGTTCCAGTCGCTTTCGCGGCTTTTCCCTTCCGGCGATTCAGACTTTATCAGGTTTCCCTGGTCCGATTTACCAACCCGCTCCGGAACCGTTTCGGCACGCGTGCGTGCCCGGGTCCTTGCTGGGGTGGAGCCGTAAACGTACTGGAGCGGGGCCCCCGGATGCAAATCCGGTTGCCCCGCTCCCCCGGAGGGCGTACGGGGTCGGTCAGACCTCGACGACCACGGGCAGGATCATCGGGCGCCGGCGGTAGCCGTCGGAGACCCACTTGCCCAGCGTGCGGCGGATGAGCTGCTGCAGCTGGTGGGGCTCGGCGACGCCGTCCGCGGCGGCCTTGGCGATGGCTTCCTCGATCTTCGGGACCACCGCGACGAAGGCGGAGTCCTCGATGCCGGAGCCGCGGGCGTTGATGTTCGGGCCGCCCACGACCTTGCCGGTGGTGCTGTCCACCACGACGAAGACCGAGATGATGCCCTCGTCGCCGAGGATCCGGCGGTCCTTGAGGGAGGCCTCGGTGACGTCGCCGACCGACAGGCCGTCCACGTACACGTAGCCGGCCTGGACCTTGCCGGTGATGCGCGCCCGGCCGTCGATCAGGTCGACGACCACGCCGTCCTCGGCGATGACGATGTGGTCCTTGGGGACTCCCGTCATCGCGCCGAGCTCGGCGTTGGCCCGCAGATGCCGCCATTCGCCGTGGACCGGCATCAGGTTCTTCGGCTTGCAGATGTTGTAGAAGTACAGCAGCTCGCCGGCCGAGGCGTGGCCCGAGACGTGCACCTTGGCGTTGCCCTTGTGGACGACGTTGGCGCCCCAGCGGGTCAGGCCGTTGATCACGCGGTACACGGCGTTCTCGTTACCCGGGATCAGGGACGACGCGAGGATGACGGTGTCGCCCTGGACGATCCGGATCTGGTGGTCGCGGTTGGCCATCCGGGAGAGGGCGGCCATGGGCTCGCCCTGGGAGCCGGTGCAGACCAGGACGACCTCGTGGTCGGGCAGGTCGTCGAGCGTCTTGACGTCGACGATCAGACCGGCCGGGACCCGCAGGTAGCCCAGGTCACGGGCGATGCCCATGTTCCGGACCATGGAGCGGCCGACGAACGCGACCCGGCGGCCGTACTCGTGGGCGGCGTCCAGGATCTGCTGGATGCGGTGCACGTGGCTGGCGAAGGAAGCGACGATGATCCGCTTCTGGGCGCTCGCGAAGACGCCGCGGATGGCGTTCGAGATGTCGCGCTCGGGCGGGACGAAGCCCGGGACCTCGGCGTTCGTCGAGTCCGAGAGGAGGAGGTCGATGCCCTCCTCGCTCAGCCGGGCGAAGGCGTGCAGGTCCGTGAGGCGGTTGTCCAGCGGGAGCTGGTCCATCTTGAAGTCGCCGGTGGCGACGACCAGGCCCGCGGGGGTGCGGATGGCCACCGCGAGGGCGTCCGGGATGGAGTGGTTGACCGCGATGAACTCGCAGTCGAACGGCCCGAGGCGCTCGCGCTCGCCCTCCTTCACCTCGAGGGTGTAGGGGCGGATGCGGTGCTCCTGGAGCTTCGCCTCGATCAGCGCGAGGGTCAGCTTGGAACCGATCAGCGGGATGTCCGGCTTCTCGCGAAGCAGGTAGGGGACGGCGCCGATGTGGTCCTCGTGACCGTGCGTGAGCACGATGCCCTCGATGTCGTCGAGGCGGTCACGGATGGACGAGAAGTCGGGCAGGATCAGGTCGATGCCCGGCTGCTCCTCTTCGGGGAAGAGGACGCCGCAGTCGACGATCAGCAGGCGACCGTCGAACTCGAAGACGGTCATGTTCCGGCCGATCTCGCCGAGGCCACCGAGCGGGGTGACGCGCAGGCCGCCCTTGGGCAGCTTCGGCGGCGGGCCGAGTTCCGGATGCGGATGGCTCAAAAGTCTCTCCTCACCACACGCGCCACGTGCCTCAGGGGCACGTGGCGCGCATGCATTCGTGCACTTGCTGTTGCTCTTACGGATGACTGTTCAGTTGTGAAGTCTGTGGTTACAGCTGTACCCCGCCGGCCGCGAGATCGAGCTTGAGCTGCGCGGTCTCCTCGTCCGTGAGGCCGATCATGGGGAGCCGCAGCGGGCCGGCCGGCCGGCCCTGGAGGGTCAGCGCGGCCTTGGTCGTCATGACGCCCTGGGTGCGGAACATGCCGGTGAAGACGGGGAGCAGCTTCTGGTGGATCTCGGTGGCCTTCTGCACGTCGCCGCTGAGGTGGGCCTCGAGCATGGCGCGCAGCTCGGGGGTGACCACGTGGCCCACGACCGAGACGAAGCCGACGGCGCCCACCGACAGGAGCGGCAGGTTGAGCATGTCGTCGCCGGAGTACCAGGCCAGGCCGCTGCGGGCGATGGCCCAGCTGGCGCGGCCGAGATCACCCTTGGCGTCCTTGTTGGCGACGATGCGGGGGTGCTCGGCGAGCCTGACGAGCGTCTCGGTGTTGATCGGGACGCCGCTGCGGCCGGGGATGTCGTAGAGCATGACCGGCAGGCCGGTGGCGTCGGCGATGGCCGTGAAGTGCCGGACCAGGCCCTCCTGCGGGGGCTTGTTGTAGTACGGCGTGACGGCGAGCAGGCCGTGCGCGCCGGTGGCCTCGGCCTGGCGGGCGAGCTCGAGGCTGTGGTGGGTGGCGTTGGTGCCGACGCCGGCGACGACGTGGGCCCGGTCTCCGACGGCCTCCAGGACCGCGCGTACGAGGTCGTTTTTCTCCGCGTCGGTGGTGGTGGGGGACTCACCGGTGGTGCCGTTGATGATCAGGCCGTCGTTGCCTGCGTCCACCAGGTGGGCGGCCAGGCGCTGAGCGCCGTCGAGGTCGAGCGCGCCGTCAGCCGTGAAGGGCGTGACCATCGCGGTGAGGACCCGGCCGAAGGGGGTCTGCGGAGTGGAGATCGGAGCCATGGGTAACACGCTACTCGCTGCTCTGCCCGCGGGGTCCCCTTGGGGGGACGTGTGGGAAGGCCGTCCCGGTGGGGACCGGGGAAGTGTGTTGGAGCCCGGCACTGCCTGCTCGGGGGTTCAAGCAGTGCCGGGTCCGTTTGATCAGCCTAGATGAACTTCACGAAACGTCGCAATACGGACACTTCGGCTGATTGCTCAGCACATCAGTACGTTACGGCGCCACGCGGCCGTTCTTGTTGAACGCGGCGTACGTCAGCGGCATCAGCCGGGCCCAGTGGGCCTCCATCTGCTCGCCCACCATCTCGATCTCCCGCTGCGGGAAGGAGGGGACGGCGGCCAGCTCGTGCTGGGTGCGCAGACCGAGGAAGTGCATCAGCGAGCGGGCGTTGCAGGTGGCGTACATCGAGGAGAACAGGCCCACCGGCAGGACCGCGCGGGCGACCTCGCGGGCCACCCCGGCGCGCAGCATCTCCTGGTACGCCTCGTACGCCTGGCGGTAGGAGTCCTCCATGACGCGGCCGGTCAGCTCCTGCTGCTCCGGGGTGCCGTCGACGAAGACGTACTTGCCCGGGCGGCCCTCCTGGACCAGCTTGCGGGACTCGTCCGGGACGTAGAAGACCGGCTGGAGCTCCCTGTAGCGGCCGGATTCCTCGTTGTACGACCAGCCGACGCGGTGCCGCATGAACTCGCGGAAGACGAAGATCGGGGCACTGATGAAGAAGGTCATCGAGTTGTGCTCGAAGGGGCTGCCGTGCCGGTCCCTCATCAGGTAGTTGATGAGTCCCTTGGAGCGCTCGGGGTCCTTCTGGAGCTCGTCCAGCGACTGCTCTCCGGCCGTCGACACGCGGGCCGCCCACAGGACGTCGGAGTCCGTGGCCGCGTGCTTGACCAGCTCCACGGTGACATCGCTGCGGAAGCTGGGTTTCAGGTCGGAGTCGTGCGTCTCGCTCACCGGCGGGGGGTCCTTCCAAAATCGCGTCGCTCGGGCGCGCCCACTCTACGGGTCCGCACCCACGGCGCCGGACCGCCGACGCCCCGGCGCAGACTTCCGGGAATTTGGCGAAACGGGGCACCCATTGGGCTCTTTGTGCGTCTAACCACATAGAAACCCCCCGCACCAGTCCGTCCGGATTTCCACCGTGAGGAGAGTCCCACCATGTTCCGCCGGCGCGAGCCCGTCCCGTTCGCCTTCGTCGCCGAGGCCGACCGATTCCGCAGTAACGTCACTCCCCCGCCGCGCGAGCGTCTCGGGCTTCCGCAGATCGCCGCCCGTACTCTGGTCGGACTCACAGTGGTGGCCGGCCTCGTCGGTTCCCTGCTCTTCGGGATGCCCGCGCTGCAGCCGCAGACGCCGGGCAAGGCCGAGCAGTCCACGGCCTCCCAAGGGCGCTGACGCGTCCGGCCCCCCTGGGGTGGATGGCCACAGACGGGCTGGATAGCCTCACGGGCACAGCCCAACCGAATGTGCATGTGAGTGAGGACCAGCCGTGCCCCTGCCCTTCCTGACGGCGGACAGCGCATTCGACGCGCACGACCAGCCCGGACCGGACGACACCCCGCTGCCCTACGAGGACCACGACCGCTGGCGCCGGCCCTACCGGCCGGGCCCCTGGCGGGTGGCCGGCGGCGCACTGCTGCTGCTGCTCGCGTCGTTCATGCTGTTCGCCGCGGTGATCGTCGGCGCGGCCGGCGCGGCCGGCGGCGCGCTCGGCTGCCTGGCCGCCGGACTGCTGGTGGTGGGGGCCGCGCTGCGGCTGCTGCGCACCGGCATCTGGGTGAGCCGGGCCGGGCTGCGCCGGGTGTCGTTCTTCTTCACCCGGACCATCGGCTGGCAGGAGGTCGCCGAGGTGCGCACCGTCCAGCAGCCGGTGCGCTGGCTGGGCCTGCCGCGGACGGTCCAGGGCCAGGCCCTGACCGCCTCCGCCCGGTCCGGCGGTGCGCTGCCGGTGCTGCTCACCGACCACAACGCCGACTTCCTCGCGCGTACGGAGGCCTTCGACCGGGCCGCCGACACGGTGGAGGCCTGGGCGGCCGAGTACGCGCCGGCCGCCGTCTGACAGCCGGACGGGCGGCCTCCCCACCAGGGGCGGCCGCCCGCGTCCGTCCAGCCCGTACCCGGTCTCAGAGGGCCGGTACGGGCTTCTTCTCGTGCAGCGCGATGGCCCGCTGCATCGCCTTGCGCGCCCGCGGGGTGTCCCGGGCGTCGTGGTAGGCGACCGCCAGCCGGAACCAGCAGCGCCAGTCGTCCGGCGCGTCCTCCGTCTCGGCCTTGCGGCGCGCGAAGACCTCGTCCGCGGAGTCCCGCAGGATCCGGCCGTACCCGTCCCGCTCCAGCTCGTCCACGGGCAGCTGGCCGGCCGCCTCCAGCTCGGCGGCCAGGGCGTTGGCCCGGCTGACGAACCGGGTGTTCTGCCACAGGAACCAGATGCCGATGACCGGCAGGATCAGCACGGCCACCCCGAAGGTGACGGTCAGGAGCGTGCCGTGCTGGATGAGCAGCACGCCCCGGCTGCCGACCAGGACGAAGTAGACGACCAGGACGAGGGCCGTGAGGAAGTACGTGATCTTCGCGCGCATGGGTGAGGCCTAAAGGTCGAGGTAGTTTTCCAGGCCGAAGGTGAGGCCCGGAGTGCTCACCACGCGGCGCACGCCGAGCAGCACGCCCGGCATGAAGCTGCTGTGGTGCAGGGAGTCGTGACGGATGGTCAGGGTCTCGCCCTCCCCGCCGAGCAGGACCTCCTGGTGCGCGAGCAGGCCGCGCAGCCGGATGGCGTGCACCGGTACCCCGTCCACGTCGGCGCCGCGCGCGCCGTCCAGGGCGGTGGTGGTGGCGTCGGGCTGGGGCGCGCAGCCGGCTTCGGCCCGGGCCGCCGCGATCAGCTGGGCGGTACGGGTGGCCGTGCCCGAGGGGGCGTCGACCTTGTTCGGGTGGTGCAGCTCGACCACCTCGACGGACTCGAAGTAGCGGGCGGCCTGGGCGGCGAACTTCATGGTGAGCACGGCCCCGATGGAGAAGTTCGGTGCGATCAGCACACCGGTCCCCGGGAACTGGGCGAGCCAGCCGTCGAGCTGCGCGAGGCGGTCCTCGGTCCATCCGGTGGTACCGACGACGGCGTGGATGCCGTGGCGCACGCAGAAGTCGAGGTTGCCCATCACCGAGGCCGGGGTGGTCAGCTCGACCACGACCTGGGCGCCGGCGTCGACCAGCGACTCCAGCTTGTCGCCGCGGCCGAGGGCCGCGACCAGCTCCAGGTCCTCCGCGGCCTCGACGGCCCGGACGGCCTCGGAACCGATGCGGCCCCGGGCTCCGAGGACGGCCACGCGCAGCTTGCTCATGTTCTTCGCTTCCCTTACGTCCGTACGTACGTCACTACGCGACCGCTTCGTCGAGGCGGGCGGCCTGCTTCTCCTTCAGCGGGCCTATCACCGAGAGCGAGGGTCGCTGGGCCAGTACATCCTGTGCGACCGCCCGGACGTCGTCCGGGGTGACCGCGGCGATGCTCGAGAGCATGTCGCTGACGGACATCTGGGTGCCCCAGCACAACTCGCTCTTGCCGATGCGGTTCATCAGGGCGCCGGTGTCCTCGAGGCCGAGGACGGTGGAGCCGGACAGCTGGCCGACGGCCCGCTTGATCTCCTCGTCGGTGATCCCCTCGGAGGCGACCTTGTCGAGCTCGTCGCGGCAGATCCGCAGCACGTCGTGGACCTGGTTGGGGCGGCAGCCCGCGTACACGCCGAAGAGGCCGGTGTCGGCGAAGCCGGAGGTGTACGAGTACACGCTGTAGGCCAGGCCGCGCTTCTCCCGGACCTCCTGGAAGAGCCGGGAGGACATGCCGCCGCCGAGGGCGGTGTTCAGTACGCCCAGGGCCCAGCGGCGCTCGTCGGTGCGGGCCAGACCGGGCATGCCGAGGACCACGTGGGCCTGCTCGGTCTTGCGGTTGACCAGCTCGACGCGGCCGGCGGTGCGGATCCTGCGGTTGCCGGTGCGCGGGCCGATCGGCTCGGCGTCGGCGTGGCCGAGCGCGCCGGCCTTCTCGAAGGCGGCCCGGACCTGGCGGACGACCTTGGCGTGGTCGACGTTGCCGGCCGCCGCGACGACCAGGTGGCGCGGGTCGTAGTGCTTCTTGTAGAAGCGGGCGATCTGGTCGCGGGTGAGCGCGTTGATCGTGTCGACGGTGCCGAGGACCGGGCGGCCCAGGGGCGTGTCGCCGAGCATGGTGTGCGCGAACAGGTCGTGCACGCAGTCGCCCGGGTCGTCCTCGGTCATCGCGATCTCTTCGAGGATGACCCCGCGCTCGGCGACCACGTCGGACTCGAGGATCAGCGAGCCGGTGAGCATGTCGCAGACCACGTCGATGGCGAGCGGCAGGTCGGTGTCGAGCACCCGCGCGTAGTAGCAGGTGTACTCCTTCGCCGTGAAGGCGTTCATCTCGCCGCCGACCGCGTCGATCGCGGCGGAGATGTCCAGGGCGGAGCGCTTCTTGGTGCCCTTGAAGAGGAGGTGTTCGAGGTAGTGCGTGGCGCCGTTCAGGGTGGGCGTCTCGTCACGTGAGCCGACGTTGGCCCAGATGCCGAAGGTCGCCGAGCGGACGGAGGGCAGCGTCTCGGTGACGACGCGCAGCCCGCCGGGCAGGACGGTCCGGCGGACGGTGCCGATGCCGTTCTCGCCCTTGAGCAGGGTTTGGGTACGGGCGACGGCCCGCCCCTCCGAAGAGGGGCGGGCCGTCACACGGGAACTACGCGACGTCACTTGTCGGAGTCGTCCTTGTCAGCCTCGGCGTCGGCCGCCTCGCCCTCGATCACGGGGATCAGGGAGAGCTTGCCGCGCTGGTCGATCTCGGCGATCTCGACCTGGACCTTGGTGCCGACCGCGAGCACGTCCTCGACGTTCTCCACGCGCTTGCCACCGGCGAGCTTGCGGATCTGCGAGATGTGCAGCAGGCCGTCCTTGCCCGGGAGCAGGGAGACGAAGGCACCGAAGGTGGTGGTCTTGACGACCGTACCCAGGTAGCGCTCGCCGACCTCCGGCATGGTCGGGTTGGCGATGCCGTTGATCGTGGCACGGGCGGCCTCGGCGGCCGGGCCGTCGGAGGCGCCGATGTAGATGGTGCCGTCGTCCTCGATCGTGATCTCGGCGCCGGTGTCCTCCTGGATCTGGTTGATCATCTTGCCCTTGGGGCCGATGACCTCACCGATCTTGTCCACGGGGATCTTGACGGTGATGATCCGCGGGGCGTTCGGGGACATCTCGTCCGGCGTGTCGATCGCTTCCATCATCACGTCGAGGATGTGGAGGCGGGCGTCGCGGGCCTGCTTGAGGGCCGCGGCCAGGACGGAGGCCGGGATGCCGTCCAGCTTGGTGTCGAGCTGGAGGGCGGTCACGAACTCCTTGGTGCCGGCGACCTTGAAGTCCATGTCGCCGAAGGCGTCCTCCGCACCGAGGATGTCGGTGAGGGTGACGTAGTGGGTCTCGCCGTCGATCTCCTGGGAGATCAGGCCCATGGCGATACCGGCGACCGGGGCCTTGAGGGGCACACCGGCGTTCAGCAGCGACATGGTGGAGGCGCAGACGGAGCCCATGGACGTCGAGCCGTTGGAGCCCAGGGCCTCGGAGACCTGGCGGATCGCGTAGGGGAACTCCTCGCGGGTCGGCAGCACCGGCACGAGCGCGCGCTCGGCCAGGGCGCCGTGGCCGATCTCGCGGCGCTTGGGGGCGCCGACGCGACCGGTCTCACCGACGGAGTACGGCGGGAAGATGTAGTTGTGCATGTAGCGCTTGCGGGTCACCGGGGAGAGGGTGTCCAGCATCTGCTCCATGCGGAGCATGTTGAGGGTGGTGATGCCCAGGATCTGGGTCTCGCCACGCTCGAACAGGGCGGAGCCGTGGACCCGCGGGATGGCCTCGACCTCGGCGGCCAGCGTACGGATGTCCGTGACGCCGCGGCCGTCGATGCGGATCTTGTCCTTGATGACGCGCTCGCGCACCAGGGCCTTGGTCAGGCTGCGGTAGGCGGCGGAGATCTCCTTCTCGCGGCCCTCGAAGGCCGGCAGGAGCTTCTCGGCGGCGACGTCCTTGATGCGGTCGAGCTCGGTCTCGCGCTCCTGCTTGCCGGCGATGGTGAGCGCCTGGGCGAGCTCGCCGCGGACGGCGTCGGAGAGGGCGGCGTAGACGTCGTCCTGGTAGTCCAGGAAGACCGGGAAGTCCGCGGTGGGCTTGGCGGCCTTGGCGGCGAGGTCGGCCTGGGCCTTGCAGAGCACCTTGATGAAGGGCTTCGCGGCCTCGAGACCGGCAGCGACGATCTCCTCGGTCGGCGCCTCGGCGCCGCCCTTGACGAGCTGGATCGTCTTGTCGGTGGCCTCGGCCTCGACCATCATGATCGCGACGTCGCCGTCCTCGAGGGCGCGACCGGCGACGACCATGTCGAAGACGGCGTCCTCGAGCTCGGTGTGCGTCGGGAAGGCGACCCACTGGCCGTTGATCAGCGCGACGCGGACGCCGCCGACCGGGCCGGAGAAGGGCAGACCGGCCAGCTGGGTGGACGCGGAGGCGGCGTTGATCGCCACGACGTCGTACAGGTGGTCGGGGTTGAGCGCCATGACCGTGGCGACGACCTGGATCTCGTTGCGCAGGCCCTTCTTGAAGGACGGGCGCAGCGGGCGGTCGATCAGGCGGCAGGTGAGGATCGCGTCCTCGGAGGGGCGGCCCTCACGGCGGAAGAAGGAGCCGGGGATCTTGCCCGCGGCGTACATGCGCTCCTCGACGTCCACCGTCAGGGGGAAGAAGTCGAGCTGGTCCTTGGGCTTCTTCGACGCGGTGGTCGCGGAGAGGACCATCGTGTCGTCGTCCAGGTAGGCAACGGCGGAGCCGGCGGCCTGGCGGGCCAGACGGCCCGTCTCGAAGCGGATGGTGCGGGTACCGAAGGAGCCGTTGTCGATGACGGCCTCGGTGTAGTGGGTCTCGTTCTCCACTAGCGTTTTCTCCATTTTCGTCGTCTCCCGTCCGCCGCCCGTGTGGCGGAGGACGGTGGGCGGAGAAGCGCTCCTGTGTGCGGGCCGGTCTTCGATCGAAGCACCCGGTGCGGGGCCCGACCGACGGGCTCTCCGGGTGCCACTACCGAGGACCGGCGGTGTGCGGAGGGCGCTCCTCCTCTTCAGTTGTGCGCGGTGCGCACCGCGCGGGCGTCCGGCCGCGGACGGCCGGAGCGGGCTACCGGAAGCAGAGCGACCGGTCGCTGCGTCCAGACTACAAAGCGTCCGGTACGTCCCGCACGTACAGCAAAGGGAGCGGCCCCCGGAATGTGGGAACCGCTCCCTTCACAGCGTCTTACTTGGCGCCGGCGGCACCGCGGCGGATGCCGAGGCGCTCGACCAGGACACGGAAGCGCGCGATGTCCTTCTTGGCCAGGTACTGCAGCAGGCGGCGGCGCTGGCCGACCAGGATCAGCAGACCACGGCGGGAGTGGTGGTCGTGCTTGTGGGCCTTCAGGTGCTCCGTCAGGTCCGAGATGCGGCGGGACAGCATCGCGACCTGGACCTCGGGAGAGCCGGTGTCGCCCTCCTTGGTACCGAACTCGGCGATGATCTGCTTCTTCGTGGCGGTGTCAAGCGGCACGTTGCACTCCTCTGTGATGTCTGCATTGCCACCGAGTGCCCCAGGTCTGCATCTCTGGGGAGCTTCCTTGACTCGGGAGGCGGGGCGCGCTGGGCGCTGTCCCCAGAGGAATCCGGGGACGCGTACACAAACGGCCGTTACACAGCGTACCAGCCCGCGGGACACGCCCGTGGCGGATATCCGCGCCGGGGGCGTTTGCGCAGGTCAGCGCCGGATGGGGGGATCACCGGCGGGTAGTCGCCCGGCGGGGCCGGCGGCTCACCCGTCCGGTGGCCGCCCTGGCCGAAGCCCGACGGTACCGGGGGGTGCGCAAGTAGCATGCGGGATTGGGCCGTTCGCAGTACCCGCGGCCCCCGCACCCGCTCCGTCGAAGGGAACCGCGCCGATGGCCGACGCACGTGAGAAGGACGAGCTGTACGCGCTGGACATCTCCGGGGTGGAGTGGCTGAGCGCACCCGGCACCGAGGAGCACGAGGAGCGGGTGGAGATCGCGCACCTGCCCGGCGGGGCGGTGGCGATGCGCTCCTCGCTCGACCCGGGGACCGTGCTGCGGTACACCGAGGCCGAGTGGGAGGCCTTCGTGCTCGGAGCCCGCGACGGCGAATTCGACCTGCGGGAGCCGTAGGCGGCGGTCCGCGACCGCATCGGAAGGGGCTCGCGCCGGGCGCGGGCCCCTTCCGGTTTTCTTTGAGGCACGGGGCCGGGGCCGGGGGCCGGCACGCCCCACGCGAGCACCGAGCGCCGGTGCTCGAACGGAGCAGGAGGATGCGTGAGCAACGACCGGCACGAGAGCCGTGACGGGGCGCGTGACGTCCCGACCGACACCCCGGCGGGGGCGGATCCCGCGGCGCCCGGGGACCGCCCGGCCGGGCCGGGCGAGTTCCCCGTGGACGACACCCCGCCCGTCTGGTTCACGCAGCAGCCCGTGGCGCTGCCGGGACTGCCGCCGGAGTACGAGGCCCACCGGCCCGAGGCCGCCGCGGACTCCGGGCCCGGCTGGCCGGCCCAGCCCGCGGTACCTCCCGGGCCCGACTCCGCCGTACGGGTGGATTCGCCGCCGGCCGGGATGGACCCCGATCCGGTGGGTCCGGCGCCCGCCGGGGCGGTCCCGCCGGACCACCGGCGGCTGAACCCGGTCGACCTGCTCTTCGGCGCCCCGGCCGCGCCGGGGGCTCCGCTGCCGCTGCCGCCGGGTGCGGAGGGCACGCCGCCCGGTGCGCAGCCGGTGCCGCCCGGTGGCCTGGGCTCCGCGGTACCCGCGCTGCCGTTCGGCGACGACCCGGCGGACGCCGAGCCGCCGCTGCCGTTCGGTGACCCGGTGGACGCGGAGCCGGCGTACCCCTTCGGTGTGCCGGCCGCCGCGCTGCCGCCGCTGCCCTTCGGCGAGCCGGCCGGCGGCGCGTCCTGGGACGAGGCACCGCTGCCGCCGCCGTCGCCGTACGAGGCACCGGTGTCGCAGGCCCCGCCGCCCCCGGCCGCGCCGGTCGCTCCCCCGGAGCTGCCGGCCCCGCGCCGCTCCTCCGCCGGGCCCGCCGACCCGCGGGCCGGGGCGCACTGGCCGGCGCCACCGGCCCAGCCCCCGGCCGCGGCGCCGGCGCCTGCGCCGGCACCCGTCCAGGCGCAGCCCCCCGTACCGGCCGCCGTGCCGGAGCCGGCGCCCGGGGCGCCGCTCGGGTACACCGCGGCCGTCGAGCTCTCCTCCGACCGGCTGCTCCGCTCCCGGCAGAAGGGCCGGGGCTCCCGCGGCGGCCCCCGCTTCCGGTTCGGCGGCAAGGCCGCCGAGGCGGAGCGGCTGCGCAGGCTGGAGCTGATCCGCACCCCCGTGCTGTCCTGCTACAAGATCGCGGTGATCAGCCTCAAGGGCGGCGTCGGCAAGACCACCACCACCACCGCGCTCGGCGGGACACTGGCCAGCGAGCGCCGGGACAAGATCGTGGCCATCGACGCCAACCCGGACGCCGGCACCCTCGGCCGCCGGGTGCGCCGGGAGACCGGCGCCACCATCCGGGACCTGGTGCAGGCGATCCCCACGCTCCACTCGTACATGGACATCCGCCGGTTCACCTCGCAGGCCCCCTCCGGCCTGGAGATCATCGCCAACGACGTGGACCCCGCGGTCTCCACGACCTTCAACGACGACGACTACCGGCGGGCCATCGACACCCTCGGCAAGCAGTACCCGGTCATCCTCACCGACTCCGGCACCGGGCTGCTCTACTCCGCCATGCGCGGCGTGCTGGACCTGGCCGACCAGCTGATCATCGTCTCGACGCCGTCCGTGGACGGGGCCAGCAGTGCGAGCACCACCCTCGACTGGCTCTCCGCCCATGGTTATGCGGATCTCGTCTCGCGCTCCCTCACGGTCATCTCCGGGGTGCGCGAGACCGGCCGGCTGATCAAGGTCGACGACATCGTGCGGCACTTCGAGACCCGCTGCCGGGGCGTGGTCGTGGTGCCCTTCGACGAGCACCTGGCCACCGGCGCGGAGGTGGACCTGGAGCTGATGCGGCCCCGGACGAGGGAGGCGTACTTCGGCCTCGCCGCGCTGGTGGCCGAGGACTTCGCCCGCGCCCAGCAGGCCCGGGGCATCTGGGTGCAGCCGCCGCCCGGGCAGGGCCGCCCGCGGTTCTGACCCGGCCGCCGGTACGCCGCAGGGCCCGTCCCCCGGTCGGGGCGGGCCCTGCGGCGTACGCGTCGGCGGTGCGGGTCAGTGCTCCGCGTCGTACGCCTCGGTCAGCGCGCGGGAGCGCTTCACGTCGTCGGCGATGGCCTCCAGCAGGCCCTCCAGCGACTCGAACTTCGCCATCCCCCGGACGTACGCCAGGAAGTCGACGGTGACGTGCAGCCCGTAGAGGTCGAGGCCGACGCGGTCGATGGCGTACGCCTCGACGGTCCGCTCGGTGCCGTCGAACTGCGGGTTGGTGCCGACCGAGATCGCCGCGGGCATCCGCTCGCCGTCGGCGGTCAGCCAGCCGGCGTACACGCCGTCCGCGGGGATCGCGGTATGCGGCAGGGTCTCGACGTTGGCCGTCGGATAGCCCAGCTCCCGGCCGCGCTGCGCGCCGCGGACGACCACGCCCTCGACCCGGTGGGGGCGGCCCAGCACCTCGGCCGCGCCCTCCACGTCACCGGCCGCGACCAGCCGGCGGGTGAGAGTGGAGGAGAACGGCTCGGTGCCCTCGCCGTCCCGGGCCTCGAGCTCGATCACCTCGACGTCGTAGTCGTACGTCGCACCCTGCTCGGCGAGGTAGGCGGTGTTGCCGGCCGCGCGGTGACCGAAGCGGAAGTTGGGGCCCTCGATGACGACCTTCGCGTGCAGCGCCTCGACCAGCACCTTCACGATGAAGTCGGCCGGGGAGAGCTGCGAGAACTCGGCGGTGAAGGGCAGGATCAGCAGCGCGTCCACGCCCAGCTCGGCCATCAGCTCGGCGCGGCGGTGGTGCGGGGCGAGCAGCGGCGGGTGGCTGCCGGGGCGGACGACCTCGCTGGGGTGCGGGTCGAAGGTGACGACCACGGACGGCACGCCCAGCTCGCGGGCGCGGGCCACGGCCCGGCCGATGATCAGCTGGTGTCCCCGGTGCACGCCGTCGTAGGAGCCGATGGTGACGACGCTGCGTCCCCAGTCCTGGGGGATGTCCTCCAAGCCACGCCAGCGCTGCACTGTGACCGCTCCTCGCCCGAACCCTGTAGTGAATGCCTCTGTCCGACCGGCGGCGTTCGCTCGCGCGTCCGACGCCTTACGCAGGTCTAAGACTGCCATGCCCGTGCTCCCGGGCCGTCATCGGCACCGGGCCCCGGGGCCGTTCCAGGGCGGTGAGCAGGGCGAGGGCCGGGCCGTGGGCGGTGGTGTCCGCGGGCCGGGCCAGCAGGGCGAGCGCGGCGAACCGCAGCAGATCGCGGTCGGCGGGGGTGCGGGCGTGCCCGGCGGCGCGCAGTCCGTAGGCGGCCGCGGCGACCCGGCGCTCGGGGCGGGGGTCGTGGGACCAGCGGTCCACCGCGCGGCAGAGCGCGGAGGGCTCCTCCTCGGCGAGGGCGGCGAGGAGTTCGTCGGCGGCCGGGTGCGCGCGGGCGACCAGGGCCTCGGCGAGGTCGTCGAGGGCGAGCCGGCGGTGGGTGTGCAGGAGTGCCTGGGCGGCGGTGGCCACGGTCGCGCCGGGGGTGGCGGCGAGCGGCGTGGCGTCGTCGAACCAGGCGCAGAGCAGCGGCTGGACGGTGCCCGGGTCGGCGGCCAGCCGGCGGGCCACGGCGTCCAGGCAGCGGTCGGCGGCGCCGGGCGGGCCGTCCCCGGGGAGCACCGCGCGCAGCAGTTCCAGCCGGTCGGCCTCGGGCAGTGCCAGCCGCTCCCAGAAGCCGCCGCCGAAGACGGCGCCGGGGGCGGGACCCAGAGCGTGACCGGGGGGCGCCGGTTGGGCCGTTCCGGTGAGGGCCGTCGCCGTGCCGGGCGGGACGGCGGCCGCGCTCGCCGGGATCGGGGCCGCCGCGGTGCCGGCTGAGGCGGTGTCCGCCGCCGGGGTGCCGGCCGACGTGGTGACGGCGGCCAGGTCGTGCAGCACGTCCCGGTACGGGCGGGCGTCGGGCAGCCGGGGCAGGACGCCCAGCAGCAGCCGGGTCACCCACCAGTACGCCTCGTCCCGGTCGGCCGCGTCCCCCGCCGGGGGCCGGGCCGCGGGGGACGGCTCGCGCAGCAGGGTCCGGAGCTCCCCGACCAGGCCGGTGAGGGTGCGGTGCAGGGCGGGCCCGCGCTGCTGGAGCAGGGCCTCGACGACCACCCCGAGGCGGTGCCGGGGCACGGCGGTGGCGGCGGGCGGGCCGGTGAGCAGGCGGAGCGCGCCGGGGAGGTCGAGGTGACCGGCCTGGAGCCAGTCGGCGAACTCCTCGTCGGCGAAGCGGTAGCCCTCGCCGGCCGGCACCAGCAGGCCCTCGGTGAGCACGGCCGCGGCCCGGCCGGTGCGCCACGGGAAGAGCTCTTCGAAGGCGGTCCGGCCCAGCTCGCCGCGGGCCAGGCAGCAGCGCGCCGCCTCGTGCACCCGGCCGGCCACCTGCACCGCCGACCGGCGGAGGGCGTGGGCCCCGGGGCGGCGGGCGGCGGCCGGCTGGGGGCCCGGCGCCCCGGGGGCCGGCGGCCGGCGGTCCCGGCGGGCGGGCCCGGGGTGTCCGGCCGGGCCTTCCGCATCGCGGCCGCCCGGGTGCCCGGGCCCGGCTTCCCCGCGGTCCGCGGCCACCGCGTCCGGCGGGCAACAGCCGTACACAGCTGGGCCGTTCGGGTGCCGTGCCGGGGCGGAGAGCGGCTCCTCCGGTGGCCGCGCGGCGGACCGCAGGGGCTCCGGCCCGCTGCCGCCGGACTCCGCTTCCTCGGCCGTGATGCGGGCGGCGATGCGCAGGCAGGCCAGCGCGAGGTGGGCCGCGAAGAGCTCCGGGCGGGTCGGCCGGCCCTCGGTGACCCCGGCCGCCCGCAGCTCCGACAGGAGCCGCAGGCTCAGCGGATGCCCCGCGTCGGCCGGGGCCGGCGCGTCGTCGGGTACGCCGTACCCGGCCCGGGCCGCGGCGGCCTCCGGGCCGGTCAGGTCCCCGACCGGGAGCACCGGGCCCGGCGGCAGGCCGGCCCGGACCCACCCCTCGTGGAACTCCCCCCGGCAGCCGGTGGCCAGCCGGACGCCGGCGCTCGCCAGCCAGGCCAGGGTGCGCTCGGTCCAGGGGCGCAGGCACCGGGCCAGCACGGCCGGCATCTCCTCCGGGGCGTCCAGCACCACCAGCAGCGGGCGGCCGGCGGCCCGGGCGAGCGCGGCCGCCCGGTCGGCGGAGGGTTCCCGGGCGCCTTCGGGCTCGGCGGCCGGGGCGCCGGGCCGGGCGGCCGGTTCGACCAGCCGGGCCGCCGCGCGCAGGGCCCGGGCCACGGCGTCCTCGAGGGAGGTGTCCCCGGCGCTCAGGTCCGCCCCGCGCAGCCAGAGCGTGGGGGCCGGGGCGGGCGCGGTGGTGCGGGTGCGGGCCAGGGCGGCGAGTTCGGTGGTGCGGCCGGTGCCCGGCGGGCCCAGCAGGACGCAGACCGGGTCCGGGCCGTCCGCGAAGGCCGTCAGGGCGGCGCGGAGGGCGGGCCGGTCCACCCGCTCGGGGCAGAGCGGGGCGGAGCCGACGGTGAGGGCGGTCAGTTCGAGGACCCCGGCCAGGTTCGACTCCGCGCCGTAGGCCGGGACGGTGGCGGCGTTGCGGGCCAGCAGCTCGGCCAGCGGGCCGGCGGCAGCGGCGGCCGGCCGCAGCGGCACCGCCCGCAGACCACCGCTCAGTACCGCGAGCACCGCTCCGGTCACCGGGTCGAGCACCGGCCCGCCGCAGGCCTCCCCGCCCTGCTCCAGCGCGTCCCGCCCCTCGGTGCCGACCGCCAGGTCGAGGGCCGGCCCGGCCCGCAGCACCCTGGCCTGCCGCCAGCCGCCGGCGGCCAGCCGGACGTACTCCCCGACGGCGCTGCGCTCGCGGACGGAGACCGGCAGCGGGTCCAGGCCGAGCCCCGTCGTGCGTACGAGCGCCAGCCCGCACTCCGGCAGCGGGGTGACCGCCTCCGCACCGACCGTGCAGTGCCGCTCCCCCGGGCCGTACAGGACGAAGGGACCGGGGCCCGTCACGACGCTGAGGGCGGTCAGGACCGTGCCGCCGTCGTCCGCGAGGAAGCCGCTCCCCCGCGGCCGCCCGGTCGCGTCCCGCACCAGCGCCAGGACCGCGCCGCCCGCACCGCTCCCCCCGGCCTCCCCCGTCGCCGCCATCTGGTCCCGCCTCCCCGCCGCGCCCCTTGCCTGTGACGGTAGGCGGGCGAAGATCGGCGGACCAGGAAGCCGGAGGAAAGCGCCCCCTCGCGCTCCCTCCATCACTCCGAGCGCCTCCTCGGAAGGGTGAATGTGCGGGGTCGATTGGATAGACACCGAGCGGGGGGAGTGAGGGGGACGTGGAGCGGTGAGCGGCACAGGGGGGTGCGCTCACCGCTCCACGGCGGGCGGCGCGGGGCCGGGCGCGACGGGCCCGGCCCCGCGGCGGCATGCGGAAGGGCCCGGCCGGAGGCGGTTCGCACCGCGCCCGGCCGGGCCCTGCCACCGTCCGCCGCAGCGGCGGACGGTCCTGCTCAGACGAAGACGGCCAGCGACTTCGCCTTGCCGCCCTTGCTCTCGACGAGCGCCAGCAGCCGCCCGTCCGGCCCGAAGACCGCGACCGGCGCGCCGGCCGGGTACTCGTCCGGCATCTCCAGGCGCACGCCGTTGCCCAGCAGCCGGGCCCGGCGCTCGTCCAGGTCCCAGCGGCGGAAGGCCGCCGTGGCCGCGTCGGCCACCGGCATGACGGTCAGCTCCTCCTGGAGCTGGTCCAGGGTCCGCGCCCGGTCGAGCTTGTAGGGCCCGACCCGGGTGCGGCGCAGTGCCGTCAGGTGCCCGCCGACCCCGAGGTCGGCACCCAGGTCCCGGGCGAGCGCCCGGATGTAGGTGCCGCTGGAGCAGACGACGGAGACGACCAGGTCCACGACCTTGGTGCCGTCCGCCGCCTCGGCCTCGCGCATGTCGTAGACCTGGAAGGAGGACACCGTCACCGGCCGGGCCGGGATCTCGAACTCCTCGCCCTCCCGGACGCGGGTGTACGAGCGCTTGCCGTCGATCTTGATGGCGCTGACCTTGGACGGCACCTGCATGATGGCGCCGGTCAGCTTGGCGATCCCGGCGTCCACGGCCTCCCGGGTCACCCCGGAGGCGTCGGCGGACGAGGTGATCTCGCCCTCGGCGTCGTCCGTGACGGTGTTCTGGCCGAGCCGGACGGTACCGAGGTACTCCTTCTCGGTCAGCGCGAGGTGGCCCAGGAGCTTGGTGGCCTTCTCGACGCCGAGCACGAGCACGCCCGTGGCCATCGGGTCGAGGGTGCCGGCGTGGCCGACGCGCCGGGTCTTGGCGATCCCGCGCATCTTGGCCACGACGTCGTGCGACGTGAATCCGGACGGCTTGTCGACGATGACCAGGCCGTCCGGAGTGGGGGTGTGCTTGGTCATTCCGCGGCTTCGTCCTCGCCCGGCTTCTTGTACGGGTCGGCTTCGCCGGCGTACGCGGCGCCCGAGGAGGCCTCGCGCACCTGCTCGTCGGAGGCGCGCGCCTTGTCGAGGAGGTCCTCGATGGTCTTGGCGTTCTCCGGCAGGGCGTCCGCGACGAAGGTCAGGGTGGGCGTGAACTTGGTGCCCGCCGCCCGGCCGACCGCGGAGCGCAGGATGCCCTTGGCGCTCTCCAGGCCCGCCGCCGCGCTGGCGCGCTCCTCGTCGTCACCGTAGACCGTGTAGAAGACCGTGGCCTCCCGCAGGTCGCCGGTGACCCTGGTGTCCGTGATGGTCACGTGCGTACCGAGGCGCGGGTCCTTGATGCCGCGCTGCAGCTTCTCGGCGACCACCTCCCGGATGAGGTCCGCCAGCTTCTTCGCCCGCGCGTTGTCGGCCACTGGTCCGTCTCCTTCTTTTCTTGCAAGTCAAGCATTCAGTCTTCATCACCGTGGAGCCGCCGTCGCACCGACAGCAGTTCCACTTCCGGACGTGCCGCGACCAGCCGTTCACAGCGGTCGAGTACGTCCGACAGGTGCCCCGTGTCCCCCGACACCATGGCGACCCCGAGCCGTGCCCGGCGATGGAGGTCCTGGTCGCCGACCTCGGCCGCGCTCACGGAGAACTTCCGCTGGAGCTCGGCGACGATCGGCCGGACGATGGAGCGTTTCTCCTTCAGCGACCGTACGTCGCCGAGGAGCAGGTCGAAGGACAGAGTCCCCACGTACATGCAGATCCGGATGTCCCGCCGGTTCGGGTTCGGTGACCCGCCGGTGCGCCCGGCGGGAACATCCAAACCGTACACGCAACGGCCGGGGCCGATCGACGGAAATTCCGCCGACCGGCCCCGGTCACGCTATGACCAGCCCGGCTCTTTAGCCGCGCGGCTTCTCGCGCATCTCGTACGTCGCGATGACGTCGTCGATCTTGATGTCGTTGAAGTTTCCGAGGTTGATACCGCCCTCGAAGCCTTCGCGGATCTCGGTGACGTCGTCCTTGAAGCGGCGCAGACCCGAGATGGTGAGGTTCTCCGCGATGACCTTGCCGTCGCGGAGGAGGCGCGCCTTGGTGTTGCGCTTGACCTCGCCGGAGCGGATGAGGACACCCGCGATGTTGCCCAGCTTGGACGAGCGGAAGATCTCGCGGACCTCCGCCGTACCGAGCTCGACCTCTTCGTACTCGGGCTTGAGGAGACCCTTCAGGGCCGCCTCGATCTCCTCGATGGCCTGGTAGATCACCGAGTAGTACCGGACGTCGACGCCCTCGCGCTCCGCCATCTGCGCGGCACGGCCGGCCGCACGGACGTTGTAGCCGATGACGATGGCGTCGGAGCCCATGGCCAGGTCGATGTCCGACTCCGTGACCGCACCCACACCGCGGTGCAGGACGCGGATGTCGACCTCTTCGCCGACGTCGAGCTGGAGCAGCGAGGACTCGAGGGCCTCCACCGCACCGGACGCGTCGCCCTTGATGATGAGGTTGAGTTCCTGGACCAGACCGGCCTTGAGCACCGAGTCGAGGTCCTCGAGGGACACCCGGCGGGTGCGGCGGGCGAAGTTGGCGTTGCGCTCGCGCGCAGCACGCTTCTCGGCGATCTGGCGGGCCGTGCGGTCCTCGTCGACGACGAGGAAGTTGTCGCCGGCGCCGGGGACGTTGGTGAGACCCAGGACCAGGACGGGGGTCGAGGGACCCGCCTCGTCGACGTTGTTGCCCTTGTCGTCGAGCATCGCCCGGACGCGGCCGTACGCGTCGCCGACGACCATCGTGTCGCCGATGCGCAGCGTTCCGCGCTGGACCAGGACGGTCGAGACGGCACCGCGGCCGCGGTCGAGGTGGGACTCGATCGCAATACCCTGCGCGTCCTGCTCCGGGTTGGCCCGCAGGTCGAGCGAGGCGTCGGCGGTGAGGATCACGGCCTCCAGCAGGGAGTCGATGTGCAGACCCTGCTTGGCGGAGATGTCGACGAACATCGTGTCGCCGCCGTACTCCTCGGCGACCAGACCGAACTCGGTGAGCTGACCGCGCACCTTGACCGGGTCGGCACCCTCGACGTCGATCTTGTTGACCGCGACGACGATCGGGACGCCGGCGGCCTTGGCGTGGTTGAGCGCCTCGATCGTCTGCGGCATGACGCCGTCGTTGGCCGCGACCACGAGGATCGCGATGTCGGTCGACTTGGCACCACGGGCACGCATGGCGGTGAACGCCTCGTGACCCGGGGTGTCGATGAAGGTGATCTTGCGCTCTTCGTCGTTGACCTGGGTGGAGACCTGGTAGGCACCGATGTGCTGGGTGATGCCACCGGCCTCGCCCGCGACCACGTTGGTCTTGCGGATCGCGTCGAGGAGTCGGGTCTTACCGTGGTCGACGTGACCCATGACGGTCACGACCGGCGGACGCGGCATGAGGAACTCCTCGCCGCCCTCGTCCTCGCCGAACTCGATGTCGAAGCCCTCGAGCAGCTCGCGGTCCTCCTCCTCCGGGCTGACGATCTGAACTTCGTAGTTCATCTCGCCCGCGAGGAGCTGGAGGGTCGCGTCGGAGACGGACTGCGTGGCAGTGACCATCTCGCCGAGGTTCATCATGACCGCGACCAGCGACGCCGGGTTGGCGTTGATCTTCTCCGCGAAGTCGGTGAGGGACGCACCGCGCGACAGGCGAACGGTCTCGCCGTTGCCGCGGGGCAGCATCACGCCGCCCACGGACGGGGCCTGCATGGCCTCGTACTCCTGGCGCCTCTGACGCTTCGACTTGCGACCGCGACGGGCCGGACCGCCGGGACGGCCGAAGGCACCCTGCGTGCCACCACGGGCACCGGGGCCGCCGGGACGACCGCCGAAGCCGGGACGACCGCCGCCGAAGCCGCCGCCGCCACCGGGCGCACCGCCGCCGCCACCGGGACGACCGCCGAAGCCGCCGCCACCGCCACCGGGACGACCGCCGCCGCCGGGACCGGCCGGACGGCCGGCGAAGCCGGGACGAGCGCCGCCGCCACCGGGGCCGGCCGGACGGCCGCCGGGGCCACCGGGACCACGGCCGCCGGGGCCCGGACGCGGGCCGGCAGCGGGACGCTGCGGCATCATGCCCGGGTTCGGACGGTTACCGCCGGGCGCGCCGCCCGGACGCGGGGCGCCGCCCTGCGGACGGGGCATGCCACCGGGGGTCGGACGGGCACCGCCCTGCGGACGCGGGGCGCCGCCGGGGCCGGCCTGCGGACGCGGGCCCGGAGCACCGGCGCCGGGGGCGCCGGGGCGCGGGGCGCCACCCGGACGGGGCGCCTGCGGGCGCGCCATGCCGGTGGAACCGCCGGAGGTGAACGGGTTGTTGCCCGGACGCGGACCCGCGGGACGGGCACCGCCGGGACGCGGCGCCTGCGCGCCACCCGGACGGGGAGCCTGGCCGCCGGGGGCGTTGCCGGCCGGACGCGGGGCGCCGGGACGGGCACCGGACTGGCCGGGGGCGGCCGCCGGACGCTGCGCCGCGGGGCGCGGACCGGGGGTCGCGCCGGCGGGGCGCTGGGCCTGCGGCGCCTGCGGGGCGGCCGGCGGGGCCTGGAACTCCGCGGCGACCGGAGCCGGAGCCGCCGGAGCGGGCTTCGGGGCCGGAGCCTTGGGACCCGGACGCGGGCCGGAGGCGGCCGGAGTCACGGGGGCGCTGACCGAGGGGGCCTCGGCGGCGGCCGGCTTGGGGGCCGGGGCGCCGGGCTTCGGGGCAGCGGGACGGGCCGCGGCGGCGGGAGCCGGCGCGGCGGGCTTGACGGGCGCGGCCTTGCGGGGCGCGCCGGGCTTCGCAGCGGACTTGCCGGCGTTACCGCCGGGACCCTGCAACGCGTCGGTCAGCTTGCGTACAACGGGCGCCTCGATCGTCGAGGACGCCGAACGGACGAATTCACCGAGTTCTTGGAGCTTGGCCATGACGACCTTGCTCTCAACCCCGAACTCCTTGGCGAGTTCGTATACCCGGACCTTAGCCACTTCGCTCCTTTTAGGTCCGGGTTACCGCCGGACCGTCGCTACTTCATGGGCGTACTCATCGCGTACTCATCGAGTGCTCATCGCAATCTCGACCTACTTCCAACTCGCGAGGTACCTGACCGCACGGAGTCTCCGTGCCGTACTTCTTCTTACGGTGTCGCCTCGACGACCTTGCGCAGTTCCGCCGTGTCGAGCGCACTCCGGGACCGAAGGGCCCGGGGGAACGCCCGGCGGCGGACCGCCAGGTCGAGGCAGACCACGGCGGGGTGCACGTAGGCACCCCGGCCGGGCAGCGTACCGCGAGGATCGGGGACGCACTCGTCCTCGATCGCCACGATCCGCAGCAGATCGCTCTTGGCCGCTCGCTCCCGGCACCCCACGCAGGTGCGCTCAGGGCATACGCGGGCATGCGTCCGGCCAGACACGCTTAAGTCTACCTCCCCGCACCGACCTCACCCCTTCGGGCGAAAAATCGAACGGATGTTGTCGTGAACCTTCCCCGGCGGGAGCCGGGTGGGGCCCCGGTCCGCAGCACGGGGAGGCCCCTCTTGTCTACCGCCCGGGAAGCCCCGGCCGGTAGCGGTTTTATTCCCCGTCCCGGTCCGAGGGCTGCTCGGTGTCGGGACGGATGTCGATGCGCCAGCCGGTCAGCCGGGCGGCGAGGCGGGCGTTCTGGCCCTCCTTGCCGATGGCCAGCGACAGCTGGTAGTCCGGCACGGTCACGCGCGCCGAGCGCGAGGCCATGTCGACGATCTCCACCTTGCTCACCCGTGCGGGGGACAGGGCGTTCGCCACCATCTCGGCCGGGTCGTCCGACCAGTCGACGATGTCGATCTTCTCGCCGTGCAGCTCCGCCATCACGTTGCGCACCCGGCCGCCCATCGGGCCGATGCAGGCGCCCTTCGGGTTCAGACCCGAACGGGTGGACCGGACCGCGATCTTGGTGCGGTGGCCGGCCTCGCGGGCGATCGCCGAGATCTCGACGCTGCCGTCGGCGATCTCGGGGACCTCCAGCGCGAACAGCTTCTTGACCAGGTTGGGGTGGGTGCGCGAGAGCGTCACGGACGGGCCGCGGACGCCCTTGGCGACCCGGACGACGTACGTGCGCAGGCGCAGGCCGTGCGTGTACTCCTCGCCCGGGACCTGCTCCTGCACCGGCAGGATGGCCTCGAGCTTGCCGATGTCGACCAGGACGTTCTTGGGGTCCTTGCCCTGCTGGACGACACCGGTGATGACGTCGCCCTCGCGGCCGGCGAACTCACCGAAGGTGAGGTCGTCCTCGGCGTCGCGCAGGCGCTGCAGGATCACCTGCTTGGCGGTGGTCGCGGCGATGCGGCCGAAGCCCGACGGCGTGTCGTCGAACTCCTGGGCCTCCTGGCCCTCTTCGAGGTCCTGGGGGTCCTCCTTCGCCCACACGGTCACGTGGCCGTTCTGGCGGTCCAGGACGACGCGGGCCCGGCGGCGGCTTCCCTCGGTGCGGTGGTACGCGATGAGGAGGGCCGACTCGATCGCCTCGACCAGCAGATCGAAGGAGATCTCCTTCTCCCTGACCAGACCCCGCAGGGCACTCATGTCGATGTCCACGGCTACGCCTCCTCTTCCTTCTTGTCCTTGCGGTTGAACTCGATCTCGACACGCGCCTTGACGACCTCGGCGAAGGCGACCCGGCGGGCGGTGGCCTTGCGGCCCTTCACGCCCGGCACCTCGAGGTCCAGGCCCTCGTCGTCCACCTCGAGGATCCGGGCGACCAGCTCGCCCTCGGTGAGCTGGAACTTCACCAGGCGGCCGGTGGCGCGCACGTAGTGACGGTGCTCGGTGAGGGGACGGTCCGCGCCCGGGGAGCTGACTTCGAGGTTGTACTCGTCCTCGCCCATGACGTCGCTCGCATCGAGCTGATCGGAGATCTCACGGCTCAGCTCGGCACACAGGTCGAGGTCCAGGCCCTCGTCGGAGTCGACGATGATCCGCAGCATCCGGCGCTTGCCCGCCCGGGACAGCTCGATCTCTTCGAGGTCCAGGCCCTTGGCGGCGACGAGCGGCTCCAGCAGTCCGCGCAGCCTGTCGCTCTGGGTGGTGCTCATCCGGGTGACTCCTCGGCCGCGTGTGCTGTTGTGGTTTCCGTCGCGTGTCAGACCAAAGGGTATCCGGTCCCGGAGGGTGTTGCCGTCCGCCCCGTTCGCCGGTGCCGCGGGTACCGTGATCACCGTCCCGCCCGCCCCCTGCCACCTCGGAGGACGCCATCGTGACGGTCCCCCTGCCCCCGCGGCCCTCGCGAAGAACCCTGCTCGGCGCCGGCGCGGGCGGCTCGGCCGCCGTGCTGCTCGCCGGCTGCTCCGACGACGGGTCCGCCGGCCGGCGGTCGGCGCCGGTATCACCCGAACGGCTCATCAGGGAATCGGCCGTCCGGGAGACCCGCACCCTGCTGGAACGTTACGACGCCACGCTCGCCGCCCATCCCGCGCTCGGCCCCCGGCTGGTGCCGCTGCGGGCGGCCGTCGCCGAGCACGCCACCGCCCTCTCCCCCGCGGCCCCGGCGGCCTCCGCCGCCCCCTCCCCGGCCCCGTCCGGCCCGGCGGCACCGGCCGCCCCGCCGGTCACCGTCCCGGCCGCACCGGCGGCCGCGCTGACCGCCCTGGCCGAGGCGGAGCGCCGCATAGGAGCCGCCCGGAGCGCCGCCCTGGACGCCGCACCCGGCGAACTGGCCCGGCTGCTGGCCTCGGTGGCGGCCTGCGCGGCGGTCCACGCGTACCTCCTGACCAGCGGATCGGAGCAGTCGTGAGCGAGAAGCCGGAGACCGGGCCGGGCGTCCTCGACGCGGCCCAGGCGGCGCTGGCCGCCGAGCACGCGGCGGTCTACGGGTACGGCGTGGTCGGTGCGCGGGCCGCCGGGGACCGGCAGGCCCAGGCCCGGGAGGCCTACGCGGCCCACCACGCCCGGCGCGACGCGCTGGCCCGCACCGTACGGGCGCTCGGCGGGGCGCCCCGGCCGGCGGAGGCGGCGTACGCCCTGCCCGCGCCGGTGCGCACCCCCGCGGACGCGGAGCGGCTGGCGGCCCTGATGGAGGACCGGATCGCCGGCGCGTACTCCGATCTGGTGCGGGTCGCCTCCGGTCCGCTGCGGCGCGAGGCGGCGGCCGAGCTGACCCGGGCGGCCGTCCGGGCGGCACGCTGGCGGGGCGGCGGCGTAGCCTTCCCTGGGCTCGTCGAACGATCACAACGAGCCGGGAACAGCTGAAAGGGACCTTGCACGTATGGCTTTCGAACCGCCCGAGCGGCTTGTCCGGGCGCTCGGCGAGAGGTCCGAAGACTCGGTGCCGGGGTGGCTGGACCGCCTCCCCGTCTTCGCCCAGGAGGCCCTGGAACGGCGGGGGTTGACCGCCCAGCGGGTCCAGGCCCCGGGCGGCCGCAGCAGCCTGGTCGTCCTCGTCCGCTACGCCGACGGCACCCCCGCCACGCTCAAGATCGCGCCGCCTTGCTCGGAGCCCGGCGAGGAGCTGGCGGCGCTGGCCCACTGGGGCGGTTTCGGCGCGGTCCGGGTGCTCGACACCCGGCACGACGACGACGCCCTGCTCCTGGAGCGGCTGCAGCCCGAGGTGTCGCTGCGCTCGCTGCCCGAGGCGAAGGCGCTGCTGGAGGCCTCGGGGACGATCCGCCGGCTGTGGGTGGCCCCGCCGGCCGGCCATGGCTTCGAGACGGTGGCGCAGCGCACGGCCCGCCAGGCGGAGCCCATGGCGAAGGCGCCGGAGGAGGCCCGGGAGTTGGTCCGGGCGGCCCTGGCGGCGCGCGCGGAGCTGGTGGCCCTGCCGCCGGAGGAACTGCTGCTGCACGGCGCCTTCCGACAGGGCAAGGTGCTGGCCGGGGAGCGGGCGCCGTGGCTGGCCGTGGGGCCCGAGCCGCTGGTCGGCGAGCGGGCGTACGACCTGGCCCGGCTGGTCAGGGACCGGCTGGAGGACCAGATGGCCGCGACCACGGGGGCCGCTGGGGCGCGCCGCCGGGTCAACAAACTGGCCGACGCGCTGGACGTGGACCGGGAGCGGCTGCGCGGCTGGACGCTCTTCCGGGCGGTGGAGTCCGGCACCCGCGCGCTGGCCGCCGGCCGGCGCCGGGATGCGGAGTTCCTGTTGGAGTTCGCCTCCTGGTTGTAGGGCATAACGTAAGGAGACAGGACATCTCCGGCAGGGGGCCGTCATGGTCGAGGAACTGCTGGCAGCGGGTGCGGCGGCGGGCGCGGGCATCGCGGTGTACGTCGCCTCGGCGGCACGGGTCGTGAAGCAGTACGAGCGGGGCCTGGTGTTCCGCTTCGGGCGGCTGCGGACGGGGGTGCGGGCGCCGGGCTTCACCATGGTCGTCCCGGGGGTGGACCGCCTCCGGAAGGTCAACATGCAGATCGTGACGCTGCCGGTGCCGGCCCAGGAGGGCATCACCCGCGACAACGTCACGGTCCGGGTGGACGCGGTCGTGTACTTCAAGGTCGTGGACCCGGCGAGCGCCATCGTCGAGGTGGAGGACTACCGTTTCGCGGTCTCGCAGATGGCGCAGACCTCGCTGCGGTCGATCATCGGCAAGTCCGACCTGGACGACCTGCTCTCCGACCGGGAGAAGCTCAACCAGGGTCTGGAGCTGATGATCGACAGCCCGGCGGTGGGGTGGGGCGTGCAGATCGACCGGGTGGAGATCAAGGACGTCTCGCTGCCGGAGACCATGAAGCGGTCGATGGCCCGGCAGGCGGAGGCGGACCGGGAGCGGCGGGCGCGGGTGATCAACGCGGACGCGGAGCTGCAGGCCTCGCGGAAGCTGGCGGAGGCGGCGGGGGTGATGGCGCGGGAGCCGGCGGCGCTGCAGTTGCGGCTGCTGCAGACCGTGGTCGCGGTGGCGGCGGAGAAGAACTCCACCCTCGTCCTGCCCTTCCCGGTGGAACTCCTCCGCTTCCTCGAACGCGCCACCGCCCCGGCCCCCTCCGGCCCCGGGGCCCCCGCCGGGGCGCAGCCCCCTGGCCCCGTCCCGACCCCGGAACCCGGCCCGGACCCCGGCCCGTCCCGGGCGTCCGTCCCCGGGCCCGACGCGGGCCCGGACGGCGTTGCGGAGCCCCCTCAGGCCGCGGCCTGAGGGGGCTGCCCTGCGGGGCTTGCCCCCGACCCGCCCTTCCGCCGTTCCCCGGGGCTCCGCCCCGGACCCCGCGCCTCAATCGCCGGCGAGGCTGGAAATCCAGCCCCGCCGGCGATTGAGGCGACCGCCGCGCAGCGGTGGTGCGGGGGATCCGGGGGCAGCGCCCC
>NZ_JBFBGK010000108.1:0-28846 GCF_040684615.1 Streptomyces sp. NPDC089919 | reverse complement strand
CCCACCGGTTTCGGGAAGGGGCGGGGTGGGGTCTGGCTCCGCGCAGCGGCCGGGCACGGGCCCGGGAGCCGCGCCTCAATCGCCGGCGGGGCTGGATGCCGCCGGGCATCCCGGCGAGCGGGATGGGCGGGTCCCCGCCCGGGCGGACGCAAAGGGTGGGCGGAGCCCAGGCTTCGGGGCGCCGCCCCGGACCCCGCGCCTCAAACGCCGGCGAGGCTGGAATTGCCGGGCCCCCAGCGAGGGGGATGGGCCGGGGCGCCCGGTCGGGTGGGGGTCGGAGGGGTGGGTTACAAGGCGGGGCGGGTGGGGACGCCGGTGGGGACGGCTCGGCGGCGGGGGGTGGTGGTGCCGGTCCAGCACGTGCCCCGCCGGGCGAGCAGCCGCCGCAGCCACAGCTCCGTGGAGACCAGGTCGGCCAGGCCGTCCAGCGGGACCGGCGCCCCTTCCGAGGCCAGCACCAGCGCCTCCCGCACCACCCGCGCCTCGATCAGCCCCGCATCCGCCAGCAGCGGCGCCGCGAAGAGGTCCAGCAGGACCTCCAGCGCCGACCGCAGTCCGACCAGCGCCGCCGCGCCGCCGTCCGGGGCCACCGCCCCCCAGCCCGCCGGCAGGTCCCGGATGCCGGCCCCCGCGAGGACCGTCCGCAGCACCGCCGCCCGCGCCCCCGGCTGCACCCTTAGCGACTCGGGGAGCGCCCGGGCGGCGCGTACGACCTGGTTGTCGAGGAAGGGCGCGTGCAGCCGCTGGCTGCGGACCTCCACCGCCTGCTCGAAGACCCGGTGGTCGGCCGCCTGCCGGCCCAGTACCGCCCGGGCCCGGGCCTCCCCCGGCCGCAGCGACAGCGGCGGCCGGCCGGCCGCCGCCTCCAGCCTGATCGACACCTCCGCCAGCGCCTCCCCCGTCAGCCACTGGGCCGCGGGCCCCGGCCGGGACCAGGTCAGCGCGGCGATCGAGGACTCCACCGCCCCGGCCGGATCGTCGAAGCGGTGCAGCTTCAGCCGGTCCGCGGCCTCCCGGATCCCGGTCATGTACGAGGTCCGCGAGAGCCGCCGGGCGGCCAGGTACACGGTGAGCGGCACCGCGAGGGACTGCTTCTGGCTCCGGGCCAGCGCGGCCACCGGCTTGACCAGGTGCCGCCGCTGCCGGTCCATCAGCAGGTCCGCGAGCCGGGCCGGGTGCCCGTCCAGCACCTGCCGGGCGCCGTGCCCGACGAAGTGGTCCGCGCTGCCGGCCGCCAGCCGGCGCCGGTGCCGGGCGGCGGTCACCAGCGAGGGCCCCGGCTCGTCGGTGAGCGGGCCGGCCAGGTCGGCGTACGGCAGGGCCTCCTCGGCCGCGGCCACGACGACGTGGTGCAGCCGGGGGTTGGTGGCGATGGCCCGGGCCCGCTCCAGCTCGGCCTCCCGGCCCTGGGGGGTGGCGAGGTCGTTGAAGGTGACCGCGAGCAGCCGCTCGCCGGCCCCGGTGCCGTGCCCGAGGACGGTGCCCGGGACCCCCGGCAGCCCGGCGGCGAGCAGGGCGAGGGTGGCGGAGGCGCTGCCGCCGGAGAGGTCGGCGCCGATGCCGGGGGCCGGGCCGCCGCGGGCCGCCCGCCGGTCGGCGGGGCCCATGCCCGGGACCGGCCCGGGGTCGTACCCGAGGGTGTCCGGCGCGTGCCGGGGCGCCGCGAGACGGGCCCGGACCGCGTCCACCAGGGCCTCCCTGACGCCTTCCACGGCCCGGTCGGGGTCGGTCTGGGGGGCGGCGACGGCCAGCGAGGCGACCGGTTCGTACCCGGTGATCTCCCGGGACCCCTCGCGCAGGATCAGCGCGTGCCCGGGCGGGATCCGCCGGACCCCGGCGTAGGGGGTGCCGTCGCCCAGCGCCTCGGGGCTGTCGGGGCAGGCCAGCAGCGCGGCCAGGTGCCCGATGTCGAGCTGGGCCTCGATGAGGTCGGCCAGCGGGAGGGCGGCGGTGGCGAAGGCCGTGCCGTTGGCCCAGGGGGTGTAGAAGACCGGCCGGGCGCCGGCCAGGTCCCCGGTCACGGTGATCCGGCGGCCGGCCTGGACCACCGCGGTGTAGCTGCCGGGCCAGGCGGTCAGGTGCCGCAGAGCGCCGCCGCGGGCCGCGAACAGGCCCCGGCGCAGCTCCTCGTCGGAGGCCCCGCAGCAGCCCAGCACGGCCAGCCGGGTGAAGGGGTCGGCGGGGTCCGCGAGGACGGTGCGGATCTCGTCGGGGCGCCAGTCGCCGACCGCCCAGAGCGGGTCGGGGTCGCCCCACAGGAGCTGGGCGCCGACGGGGTGGAGGGTGCGGGCGGCGTCCTCGGGCGCGTCATCGGAGTCGGCGAGTCCGCCGCGCACGGTGTCGGCGAGCCGGCCGGCCGTCCCGAAGCTAGCGGCGATACTGCTCCAGCCCACCAACCAGCGCATCGACCGCCTCCACAGACTGTGGACAAGTTCGGGTCCATGCTGCCACGAGAGAGGCGCGCGGGAGGGGCTAAGGGGGGCGCACATGCAAACGAACACGCCCCGGTCATGCGGTATTTGGCGTTCCGCGGCAACCGTGCCATAGGTCGGTTTCGGCCATTCTTCACCGCACCGTTTCCGTGCCGGACGCGTACGGGCGGGACGGACGGGGCGCCACGAGTGCGGTCCGGGAGGCGCGGTCCGCCTCCCGGACCGGTCCGCCACCCGCGGGGATTGAGGCGGCGGCGTCCCCCGGCCCACCGGTTCCACGCAGCGGGCCGACCCACGCACCCCACATGGAATCCCCAACCAGGAGACCCGGCGAGAGCGCACGCACGGGCGCACGGCCACACGGGCGGAGCACGCCAGGACCGGCCGCCCGGCACCGCGCGCGTATGTACGGACCACAATCCCGCCATAGGGAATCAGAGCCCTTAACGCTTGGGATGCGGCGAACTACGCTGGGTTTACGAATGCCGGGTGCCTATGCCCCGGCGGCCGTCTGCGTGAGGGGTGGCGCATGTCCAGGGAGCTCCGCGAGCCGAACGAGAAGCTCGGCACCGTCCTCGCCCTCGCGGGTATCAGCAACGCCGGACTGGCGCGACGGGTCAACGACCTCGGCGCGCAGCGCGGCCTGACGCTTCGTTACGACAAGACCTCGGTGGCCCGCTGGGTCTCCAAGGGCATGGTCCCGCAGGGCGCGGCCCCCCATCTGATCGCGGCGGCGATCGGGGCGAAACTCGGCCGCCCGGTACCGCTCCACGAGATCGGGCTGGCGGACGCCGACCCCGCGCCGGAGGTCGGGCTGGCCTTCCCGCGGGACGTGGGCGCGGCCGTCCGGTCCGCCACCGACCTCTACCGGCTGGACCTGGCGGGGCGGCGCGGCGGTGGCGGGATCTGGCAGTCGCTGGCGGGCTCCTTCGCCGTGTCCGCGTACGCCACCCCGGCCTCGCGCTGGCTGATAACTCCCGCCGACAGCTCGGTGGCCCGCGAGGCGCCGGCCGCCCCGGCGGCCCCGGCCGGCGGGGCGGGCCTGCCCGGCGGCCCCGGTGCGGCCGCCGGCCGGCCGGTCCGCGAGACACCGGACACCGGCCCGCCGGGGGCACCCGCCGGCGGTGGCGGGGGGCGGGTCGGGCACAGCGACGTGGCCAAGCTCCGCGAGGCCGCCGAGGACGCCCGCCGCTGGGACTCCAAGTACGGCGGCGGGGACTGGCGCTCCTCGATGGTCCCGGAGTGCCTGCGGGTGGACGCGGCGCCGCTGCTGCTGGGCTCGTACTCGGACGAGGTGGGCCGGGCCCTCTTCGGCGCCACCGCCGAACTGACCCGGCTGGCCGGCTGGATGGCCTTCGACACCGGCCAGCAGGAGGCCGCCCAGCGCTACTACATCCAGGCCCTGCGCCTGGCCCGGGCCGCGGCGGACGTCCCGCTCGGCGGCTACGTCCTGGCCTCCATGTCCCTGCAGGCCACCTACCGCGACTTCGCCGACGAGGGCGTGGACCTGGCCCAGGCGGCCATCGAGCGCAACCGCGGCCTGGCCACCTCCCGCACGATGAGCTTCTTCCGGCTGGTGGAGGCCCGGGCGCACGCCAAGGCCGGCGACTCCGCGGCGGCCGGGGCCGCGCTGCGGGCCGCCGAGGGCTGGCTGGAGCGCTCCCGGGAGGGGGACGCCGACCCGACCTGGCTCGGCTTCTACTCCTACGACCGCTTCGCGGCGGACGCGGCGGAGTGCTACCGCGACCTGAAACTCCCGCGGCAGGTCCGCCGCTTCACCGAGCAGGCGCTGTCCCGGCCCACCGAGGAGTTCGTCCGCTCGCACGGCCTCCGGCTGGTGGTCAGCGCGGTCGCGGAGCTCGAGTCGGGGAACCTGGACGCGGCCTGCGCCCAGGGCACCCGGGCCGTCGAGGTGGCCGGCCGCATCTCCTCCGCGCGCACCACCGAGTACGTCCGCGACCTCCTGCACCGGCTGGAGCCGTACGGCCACGAGCCGCGGGTGGCCGAGCTGCGGGAGCGGGCGCGCCCGCTGCTGACCGCTCCCGTGTGACCCGTGTTGTCAGTGCCGGGGTGCAGTATCGGGGTGGGAGGTGGCATGGAGCGCGTGCACTGCGACGTGGTGGTGATCGGCGGCGGGATCGTCGGGATGTCCACCGCCCATGCCCTGGCCCGGCTCGCGCCCGGGACCCGCGTCGTGGTGCTGGAGAAGGAGCCCGGCCCGGCCCGGCACCAGACCGGCCGCAACAGCGGCGTGATCCACAGCGGCATCTACTACCGGCCCGGCTCGCTCAAGGCCCGCTTCGCGGTCCGCGGCGCCGCCGAGATGGTCAAGTTCTGCGCGGAGCACGACATCCCCCACGAGGTCACCGGCAAGCTGATCGTCGCCACCCGCCGCGCGGAGCTGCCGCGGCTGCACGCCCTGGTCCAGCGCGGCCGGGAGAACGCCATCCCGGTCCGGGAGCTGGGCCCCGCCCAGATCGCGGAATACGAACCGGAGGTGGCCGGCCTCGCCGCGATCCAGGTGGGCACCACCGGCGTCGTCGACTACACCGCGGTGACCGAGCGGCTGGCCGAGGCCTCCGGGGCCGAGGTCCGGTACGGCGCGGCGGCGGTCCGCATCTCCCGGCGGGCCGACGGCGTCGCGGTCGGCACCTCCGCCGGCCTGGTGGTGCGGGCCAGGGCCCTGGTCAACTGCGCCGGGCTGCACTGTGACCGGGTGGCCCGGCTGGCCGGGGACGACCCGGGCGTGCGGATCGTCCCCTTCCGCGGCGAGTACTACGACCTGGCCCGGCCGGAGCTGGTGCGGGGGCTGGTCTATCCGGTGCCCGACCCGGCCTTCCCCTTCCTCGGCGTCCACCTCACCCGGGGCGTCTCCGGCGGAGTCCACGTCGGCCCCAACGCCGTCCCGGCGCTGGCCCGGGAGGGGTACGCCTGGGGCACGGTCCGCCCGGCCGACCTCGCCTCGGAGCTGGCCTGGCCCGGGACGTGGCGGGTGGCCCGCCGGCACTGGCGGTACGGCGCGGGCGAGGTCCACCGCTCCCTGTCCAAGCGCGCCTTCACCACGGCCGTGCGGCGGCTGCTGCCGGCCGTGACGGAGGCCGACCTCACGCCGGCCGGGTCGGGGGTGCGGGCGCAGGCCGTCCTGCGGGACGGCACCCTCGCCGACGACTTCCTGATCCGCGAGTCCGCGCGGGCGGTCCACGTCCTGAACGCCCCGTCCCCGGCCGCGACCGCCGCGCTCCCCATCGGCCGGGAGATCGCCCGCCGAGCGCTGGCCGCTGCGCGGCCGTAGGGGGCGGCCACCCTGTCGCGCACCTGCCCGGCCCCCAGGCCCCCCTCAGATCGCTCTCCCCTCACAAAAAGGGCACCCCCCACCCCCGCCCCGTAGAATCACCCGGTGTCCGAGTCGCAGAACCCCCAGCCCAAGGCCCCTCCGGTCTGGCGCCATCAGCCGCGCTTTCCCGACGGGCCCGCGCCCGATCCGGCCGGTTCGCACCACGAGCGGCGGATCCGGAGCTTCCAGCCGCGCCGGAGCCGGGTGACCACCAGCCAGGAGGACGCCCTCCGGCGGATGTGGGGCACCTGGGGCCTGGACATCGACGGGCGCGACGTACTCGACCTCGAGAAGATGTTCGACGGGCTGCCCGTCGTCCTCGAGATCGGTTTCGGGATGGGCGAGGCGACCGCCCAGATGGCCGCCGAGGACCGCGGCACCGGCATCCTCGCCGCGGACGTGCACACCCCCGGCCAGGGAAACCTCCTCGCCCTCGCGGAGCGGAACGGCCTCACCAACGTCCGGGTGGCCAACGGCGACGCGATCATCCTGCTCCGCGAGATGCTGGCCCCGCACTCCCTCGCCGGGATGCGCGTGTACTTCCCGGACCCCTGGCCCAAGAAGCGCCACCACAAGCGCCGGCTGATCCAGCCCGAGTTCCTGACCCTGGCGGCCACCCGGCTGGCGCCCGGCGCCGTCCTGCACTGCGCCACCGACTGGGCCGAGTACGCCGAGCAGATGCTCGAAGTGCTCAGCGCGCACCCGGACTTCGAGAACACCCAGGCCGACGGCGGGTACGCGCCGCGGCCGGACTTCCGGCCGCTCACCCGCTTCGAGGGCCAGGGGCTCGACAAGGGGCACGTCGTCCACGACCTGCTCTTCCGGCGCACGGCCGGCTGACCGCCCGCCCGGCCCGGCCCGCACCGGCGGGCCGGCCGCTCGTCAGGGGTACCCGAGGGGCAAAACCCGGACTCCGGTCCGGGCCCGCCGTTACTGTGCCCCCGTGTTCCGGGTCCTGTCTCGTGCCTCCGTCGGGCTGCTCGCGGTCGCCGGAGTGCTGATCCTCGTCCTCGTACGGGAGCAGACCGGCACCCGGGGCTTCTTCGTCGGCCTCGGCCTGGCCGTGCTGCCGGTACCCCCGCTGCTCGCGGTGTTCCACTGGCTGGGGCGGGCTCGGCCGGGGCCCTGGCCGGGCCACCTCTTCGCGTTCACCTGGGGCGCCTGCGCCGCCGCGCTCATCGCCATAGTGGCCAACAGCTTCGCCTCCCGCTGGATGGCGGCGGCCGGCACCGACCCGCACGAGGCCGACCGGCTGGGCTCGATCCTGGTCGCCCCGGTGGTCGAGGAGCTGGCCAAGGCCGCCGCGCTGCTGCTGGTCTGCCTCTTCAGCGGGCCCCGGTTCGCCGGGATCACCGACGGGATCGTGGTGGCGGGCTTCACCGCGTGCGGGTTCGCCTTCACCGAGAACGTCCTCTACCTCGGCAACGCCTACGTCGACGACCTGGCGAGCGGGGCCCCGCTCAGCGACTCCCTGACCGCGGCCACCTTCTTCGTCCGGGTGGTGCTGTCGCCCTTCGCGCACCCGCTGTTCACGGTGTGGACCGGGCTCGGCCTCGGCTGGGCGGCCGGCGCGGCGGGCCGGCGGTACCGGAGCCTCGCGCCGACCGCCGGGCTGCTGCTGGCGGTGGCCGTGCACGCCCTGTGGAACAGCTCGTCCGAGTTCGGCGAGCACGGCTTCTACCTCGTCTACGGCACGGTGATGGTGCCGGTCTTCGCGCTGCTGTGCGGGCTGGCCGTGCGCTCGCGCGGCGGCCCGGACCCGGTGGCGCTCCTCGCCGCGGTGCTGCGGCGGGCCCGGGCGCGAGGGGCCGTCGCCCCGGCCGCGCCGCGCGCTACGCGTTCAGCCCGCGTGCCGCGAGCCAGGACAGCGGATCCACGGTCGATCCGCCTTCCCGTACTTCCAGATGCAGATGGGCGCCCGTGACGTTGCCGGTGGCGCCGACCCGGCCGATGGTCTCGCCGGTGGTGACCGTGCCGGAGGTGACGGACATCGAGGAGAGGTGGCAGTACCAGAGCTCGGTGCCGTCGGCCAGGCGCAGCACGATCCGGTAGCCGTAGGGGCCCGACCAGCCGGCGGAGACGACGGTGCCGCCGTGCACGGCCTTGACCGGGGTGCCGGTGGGGGCGGCGAAGTCGAGACCGGTGTGGTGGCCCGAGGACCACATCGAACCGGAGTCGCCGTAGTGGGAGGTGAGCGTGTACGCGGAGGTCGGCAGCACGTAGCTCTTGGCGAGCTGCGCCAGCCGGGCGGCTTCCGCCTTGGCCGCGGCCGCGGCCTTCGCCGCCGCCTCGGCGGCCTTGCGGGCCGCTTCCTGCTGGGCCTTCGCGCGGGCCGCGGCGGCCTCTTCGGCCTCCCGCCGGGCGGCGTCCTTGGCCTCGGCGGCGGCCGCGTCGGCCTGGGACTCGGCCTGCTGGAGGATCCGGTGGCGCAGCGCCTCGCCCGCGTCGGTGCCGGCGGCGGCCTGCTCGGGGGTGGCGCCCGCGGTGGTGAGCGGGGCGTCCACGGCCACCCGGCCGGCGGCCGGGGCCTCGGCCCCGTCGTCCAGGTCGGGCAGCAGGGACGGCATGGATATCGCGACCGGGGGCTTGTCCTGGGCGGTGGCCATGCCGGCCGCGCCGACCGCGGCGATGATGCCGACGCCGAGGACGGTGGAGCTGCGGGCGAGCCCGCCGCGCTGCTTGGCCACGCGGTGGCGTCCGGCCACCGGGCGGACGGAGTCCTCGGTGGGGTTCCACTCGCCCCAGGCTCCGGCGGCGGCCGGGGCACCGGAGGGGCCCTGGAGCTGCTCGGCGGCTTCGGGGGCAGGCTGGTTGGACGCCACGGGGGCGCTCCTTTCCTTCCTTCTCGCCTACCGGGTTAGCTGACGGGTTCGGAGCAGGAAGGTCTCCTACGGGCGAGCGGCCCGATTCACCCCAATGTGGTGGTTCCCCGGTTCCCTCACGGGATTCGGCGCGCACGCGCGCGGTGCCGTCTCTTGCGACGGCTGGGACATCCGCGCTGCGTTATCGAACGGTAATAGACAACAGGGAGTGATTCCAAGCTGCATCGCTTGATCCTTCCGGCCAACACGCCACTCCGTGACCGACATTGGCCAGGACTTTTGCGACATCAGGCAACAACTAGGGACGAGACGACCGGGCGGCGATCGCCCCGACGGCCGCATTCTTTCGCTGACGTCCCGTCAAGAAGGATGCGGAGCGCGGCCTTTCGGTCACCCGCCGTCACCACCGCCGGCGGCCGCCCGGCGCCGCCGCCCCACCGGTACCGTCCGCCGCCGCGCGGACTGCCCCGCCGGGGGCCGCCCCACCGCCAGCAGCGCCATGTCGTCGGTGGTCCCGCCGCCCGTGTGCCGCCGTACGTCGGCGACGAGGGCGGTCAGCAGCGCCTCGGGCCCGGCGAAGACCCGGCCGCGCAGCCGGCCGGGCGGATCGTAGAAGCCGCCCCGGGCGTCCCGGGCCTCGGTGAGCCCGTCGGTGTGCAGCAGCAGGGTGGCCCCCGGCGGGAAGCACCACTGGTCCGCGCGGTCCGGCCAGCTCCCCAACTCCCCCATGCCCAGCGGCAGCGCGGGCTCGGCCGGGGCCAGCTCCTGCAGCCCGCCGTCCGCGTGCAGCAGCAGCGGCCCGGGGTGGCCCCGGTTGACCACCCGCACCAGCCCTTCGCGGTGCCGGAACTCGGCCAGCACGCAGGTGGTGAACCCCTCGACCGCGTCCAGCGAGTCCCGCCGGACGCCCTCCCGGGCCAGCGCCCGGTCCAGCCGGCCGGCCACCCCCTCCAGGGTGGGTTCCTGCTCGGCCGCCTCCCGGAAGGCCCCCAGCACCACGGCGACCGCCTCGACCGCGCCCAGGCCCTTGCCCCGTACGTCGCCCACCGCCAGCCGGACCCCGTACGGCGTGTCCTGGACGGCGTACAGGTCGCCGCCGATGAAGGCGTCGGCCTCGGCGGCCTCGTACCGGGCGGCGACCTCCAGGCCGCCGATCCGGGCGGCGGGGGTGGGCAGCACGGCCCGCTGCGCCACCTCGGCGATTCCGCGGACCGAGGCCAGCCGGTCGCTGCTGCGCCGGACCACCCGGTTGATCAGGAGCGCCAGCGCCGAGACGGTGAAGACCGTGACCAGCTCGGTGACCGCCTCGACCTTGGCGCCGGTGCCGTTGTGCAGGTGCAGGGCGAGCACCGAGAACGAGGCCAGCGCCCCGGTCAGCAGGGTGGCGCCGAAGGAGAAGAGCGGGGCGGCGATCAGCGGGGCCGCCGAGAAGAACGGCGACCCGGTGAAGTCGGGCGGGGTCAGCAGGTCGAAGAGCAGGCCCAGCCCGATCAGCAGGGCGGGCAGGATCCGCAGGAAGACCCGGGTCGGACGCCCGCCCGCCCGGCCGGCGGTGTGCCTGCGCTGCCCCACCGCGTCACTCCCTGCCCGGTCCGCTCGCATGGGTGCGGGACCGCACACCCCGCCCCGTCAGCCTGGGGGCGGCGGCCCGGACCGGCGAGCCGGGGGCGCCCGGACGGGTGGCGGCACCCGCGGGAGCCACCCGCACCCGGACACGACGAAGGCCCGGATCCTTGAGGATCCGGGCCTTCGTACGGAGTAGCGGGGACAGGATTTGAACCTGCGACCTCTGGGTTATGAGCCCAGCGAGCTACCGAGCTGCTCCACCCCGCGTCGGTAAACCCAAGCCTACGCCATCCGAGGGGGTGCTCGGCGCCATTAAAGCTGCGCGAGGAAACCGGCGAGGTTTCCGCGCATCCGCTCCACCTGCTCCTCGACGGTCAGCGACTCCTCGAAGCGGCCGCCCGGCTCCGGCTGCTTGCGGCCGCGCACATACAGGGAGCAGTCGAGGTCGGTGCACATGTAGATGCCCACGGAGTTCCCCTCGCGGCCCTCCTTGCCGGACTTGCGGGCCGTCATCAGGGACACGCCCCCGCCCGGCCGGGTGGTCAGGCACAGCGAGCACATGCTGCGCTGCAGGAAGCCGCGCTTGGTCGCGGGGAACCGCAGCGCCACGCCCGCCAGCCGGCCCTCGTGCTCGGTGACGACGTAGCTGCGGTCGGGGGCGGACAGGTCCCGCCAGCCGAGGAAGTCCAGGTCGGCCCAGGGGCGCTCGGCCAGGTCCCGGGGCAGCGGCAGGCGCTGCGCCTCGCCCTTGGAGCAGTTAATGAAGGATCCTCGGATGTCGGACTCGGTCAGTGGTCTCATACCGGGAACGCTACGGTTACCTAGACCCACTAGGCAAACGATTAAACGACTAAGGCAAAGGATCCCGCCGCCCATGCCCCGCGTAGGCCTGACCATCGACCGCCTGGTGAGCGCCGCCGCCGAGCTGGCGGACTCCGGCGGCCTGGACGCCGTCACCGTCTCCGCGCTCGCCCGCGGCTTCGGGGTGAAGGACGCGAGCCTCTACTCGCACGTCAAGAACGTCCAGGACCTGCGGTCCCGGCTGGCGGTGCGGTGCGCCGCCGAGTTCGCCGACGGCCTCGGCGAGGCCCTGGCCGGCCGCTCCGGACGCGCCGCGCTGGCCGGCTTCGCCCGGGCCTACCGGGACTTCGCGGTGGGCAGCCCCGGCCGGTACGCCGCCACCCAGCTGCCGCTGCCGGCCGAGACGCTGGCCGCCTCGCCCGGACACCTGCGGATGGTCGAGTACACCTACGCGCTGCTGCGCTCGTACGACCTGGCCGAGCCGGACCGGACCGACGCCGTCCGGCTGCTCCGCAGCACCCTGCACGGCTTCGCCGCCCTGGAGGCCGCCGCCGCCTTCCACGCCGAGCGGCCGCTGGACGCCTCCTGGAGCCGGATGATCGACGCCCTGCACCAGCTCCTCACCCACTGGCCCCCGGCGCAGGCCTCCACCACCCTGTCCCCATGACCACCATCCGAGTCGCCCGCGTCTACGACCCGCCGGCCCCCGAGGACGGCACGCGGGTCCTGGTCGACCGCCTCTGGCCGCGCGGCATCAGCAAGGCCGACGCCCGGGTCGACGAGTGGCCCAAGGCCCTCACCCCGTCGAACGAGCTGCGCCGCTGGTACCACGCCGGCGAGGGCCCGTACGAGGAGTTCCGCACCCGCTACGCGGCCGAACTGACCGCCCCGGCCGCGGCCGAGGCCCTGCGGTCCCTGCGCACCCTCGCGGCTCAGGGCCCCGTCACCCTCCTGACCGCCGTCAAGAACCCCGCGGAGAGCCACGTCTCCGTCCTCCTCGAACACCTCTGACCCGTCGGCCGACGCCGAAGAGCGCCCCTGCCGGTCGTTGCCGGGAGGGTCGCTGACGCGTGCGCTCGACCGGCCCGCCCGCCCCCGCCGAGCAGCGGCGGGACTCCGGCCGCTCGGGGGTGCCGTGGGGCCGGAGTCGGTGACGAACATGATCACCGACACCGCCTCACCAAAGGAGAAGCGCATGAAGAAGATCTTCGCCGTTGCCGGTCTGGCACTCGGGGGAGCCGCCTTGGTCGTCGCCACGCAGGGCACGGCGCAGGCGTCCACTGCCCCGCAGGCAGCCGTTACCCCCCATGCCGTCCAAGGGCCGTCGGACGCCCCGGCGGGTCTCGGATCCCTGCTCGGCAAGGCCGGAAAGGCCGTCGGCAATGCGGCGGGCAAGGCGTACGTCCACGCCAGGGCCGCCTGCCCTTCGGTCGCCGAGGCAGCCGGTCAGATCACCGACCACCTGGGCACGGTGAGCCCGGCCGGACTGCCCGACGTCGAGTCGGCCGAGGCGGTCTTCGACAAGTGAGGGTCCACCTCATGGCCAGGAGGGCGGTGCTCCTCGTGGGCGCCGCCCTGCTGGGCCTCCATTTCGCCATTGCGGCCTTCTCCCAGATGCCCATCACCCCGTTGAAGCTCCGGTACTTCCCCAGGGCCGCTGCCTACCTGGAGCCGTACTTCGCTCAGAACTGGATGCTGTTCGCGCCGGATCCGCTCTCGGACGACCGCGGTGTCCTGGCCCGCGCTCGGTGCGCCGACCGCACGGAGACCCCGTACTACGACGTGACGTCGAGGTACATCCAGAGCGCCCAGAGCAGCCGGTTCTTCCCCTCACGCATGTCGCGGCTGGTCACGGGGAACGTGCAGCAGCTCACTGGGGGAGACCCCGTGCTCTCCCGGCTCCGGGAGGCCGAGAAGGCCAAGAAGAAGAAACCGCTGCCTCTCATGCCTCAGGAGAAGACCTCCCAGGAGGAAGCCAGGCGTTTCCTGGCTCGCTACGCGCTGACCCAGCTGCCCACGGGAGCCTGTCCCAGTGGCGTCGACGGCGTACGGCTGCGCATGTACGTGCACACCCCGCCCCCGTGGTCGAAGCGGAACGACCGTTCCGCCGAAGCCGCCGCCGCAGCAGCCATCGAGACGTTCGACTTCGACTGGACGAATGCCGGAGACCTGAGATGACGACCATCCTCCGCTGCCTGGACCGTGCGGGCAGCAGTCCCCTGGGCGTGCTCGGCGTCAGCGGTGCCCGGCTCCTGCTCGGATTCGTCGGGTTCATGTACTACGCGAGCCAGTACGGAGACCGCACCTACCTGTTCGGCCCAAAGGGAGTGCTGCCCTGGGCGGAATTCACCGCGGACCTGCATGACACCGGCACGTTCAGCCTCTATGCGGTGAGCTCGTCCCCCCTGTGGTTCGAGCTGGTCTTCCACGCCGGCATGGCGGCGGCGCTCGCCGTCACGGTCGGGATGGGCGGCCGCGTGTGCCTTGCCGTCCATTGGGTCTGTCTCTGGTCGCTCTACCAGCGCCTTCCGGTGCTGCTCGACGGCGGGGACAACCTGGCGTACCTCGTCATCCCCATGCTCATGCTGACCCGTTGCTACGACCGTCTCTCCGTGCCCACGGGGCTGGCGCGCCGTCTTGCGGGGCGCACCCCGGAGTTCCTGCGATCGCTGTCGACACCTCTGCACAATCTGGGCGTGCTCGCCATCGCCACGCAGCTCTGCCTGGTCTATGTGGTCAGCGGTCTCTACAAGGTCCAGGGGAGGATGTGGCAGGACGGCACCGCACTCTTCTACGTTCTGCGTGTGGCGGAGTTCAGCCTTCCCGGGGTCTCCTCGCTCGTCTACGAGAATGACGCGCTCGTGGTGCTGGGTACCTACGCCACCACGATGTTCCTGGTCTACTTCCCGCTCGGAATCCTCGTGCCGAGGCTTCGCCCATGGGCCGCGGCCGCCTCCATCGGGTTCCACCTGTCGATCGCGGTGCTGATGGGACTCACCGGATTCGCGCTGACGATGGTGGCCTGCGACCTGATCTTCCTCAGTCGCCCCCTGGAATCAGCCCTCCGCCGTACGACGGCGCTCCTCCGACGCTCCTCTCGTCCGCCCCGGTCGGAACTCCGGGCCCCGCACGGAGATCACGCCCGTCCACCAGTTCTGGCGTTCGATGGTGACTGCGGGTTCTGCCAGTTGTCGATCGACCGGATCACCGCCGCGGCCCGCCCCGCCATCGAGGCGGTCCCCTGGCAGTCTCTGCCTGCCGGCACGACCGCGCCCCATCTGGCACGACTCGACCAGGAAGTCCTCCTGTTCCAGGACGGCCGCGTCCTGGCCGGCGGCGCACCGGCGCTCGCCGGGTACGTACGACACTCGCCCCTGCGACGCTACCGCCTGACCGCGGTCGCGCTGGGCCTGCCAGGCATCCGGGGATGCGCGGGGGCCGCGTACCGCGTGGTCGCACGGAACCGGCACCGTATGCCGGGCGGCGCGGGTACCTGCGTGGCACTCGCGCCCCGCTCTTGAAGGAGAAACGCATGCCCCGGACCCCCACCCTCACCGTCGGGCGGGACGTCGCCCTGCGCGCCGTGCACGGCCACGACGCCGACCGGTACGTCCAGATCGGTTCGCTGACCAAGGTCGTCACCGGTACCGCCCTGGTACGCCTGGCCCATGAGGGGGTGCTCGGACTCGACGACCCGGTGGAGCGGTGGCTCCCGGCGGCCCCCGGCACCGGCGTCACCCTGCGGAACCTGGCCGACCACACCTCGGGCCTGCCCCGGCTGCCCCCGGGGCTGCGACGCCGGGACCCGTACCGCGACTTCGACCGGCCCGCGCTGCTGTCCGTACTGGGCGAGCTGGACCGCGTCGTCACCGCGCCCGCCGGTACCGGTGAGGAGTACTCGAACCTCGGGTACGCGGTGCTGGGGGCCGCGCTCTGCGCCGCGACCGGGCTGGCGTACGAGGAACTGGTCCGCGCGCACGTACTGGACCCGCTGGGCGTCGACCGGATGACGGCGGACCCCCCGCACGGCGAGCGGCTGTCGGCCACCGGCCGGTGGGGGCGCCCGGTGCGGCCCTGGACGATGACCGGGGCCGTGCTGCCGGCCGGCGGGCTGTGGGCCGACGCGGCCGCCGCCGCCCGGCTGGTCACCGGGCTGCTCGTGGAGCGCGCCCTCGGCGAGCCCGCCCCGTCCTGGCAGCGGACCGGCGGGGTGGTCTGGCACAACGGCGCCACCCGGGGCGCCTCGGTCTTCGCGGGCGCCCTCGCCGACGGCCGCTGGGTGCTGGTCCACCGGCTCGGCGGAGCGCCCGGGGCGGCCGACCGGATCGGTGGCGAACTCCTGGCCGGCCGGAGCACGTGACGCCGGGCGCCCGCCCCGGCAGGAGGGCGTGCGGCGGGTCCCCCCTCGTCACCGCCGCACACCCTCGGGGCAACGGTGCCCTGTCCGGTCCGCGCGCCGACACCACCGACCGGCGGTGGCGCCACCCGCCGATCGGCGGGTCCCGCCGCCGGTCCCGGCCGCCTACACTGCTTGAAAAGTCGACAAATTTGCCATAGGTGGGCGTGTGCACGGGTCTGGAGGAACGGCCGCGGTGCGCGTCGTGGTCGTCGACGACGAGGCCCTGATGCGGTCCGGGCTGGAGATGATCCTGGGCAGCGCACCGGGCATCGAGGTGCTCGGCGCCTGCGAGGGACCGGCGGCCCTGCGGACCGTCACCCGGCACCGCCCGGACGTCGTCCTGCTGGACATCCGCATGCCCGGTCTCGACGGCCTCGCCGTACTCGCGCAGCTGTCCGCACTGCCGGACCCGCCGGTCGTCGCCATGCTCACCGCGTTCGCCTCGGACGAGTACGTCCACACCGCGATGCACCAGGGCGCGGCCGGCTACCTCCTGAAGGACACCGACCCCGACCAGCTGGTGCGCGAGGTACGGGCCCTCGCCGCGGGCGGCCGCCCGCTCTCCCCCGCCGTCACCCCCGTGGTCATCGAGGGGTACCTCGCACACGGCGCGGGCACCCGCGGCGCCGCCCGCGAGGTCGCGGCGCTGAGCCCCCGGGAACGCCAGGTCCTGGCCCTGCTCGGGCAGGGGCTGACGAACGCGCGGATAGCCCAGCGCCTGCACCTGGCGCCCAGCACGGTCAAGGACCACCTCAGCGCCCTGATGGGCAAACTCCGGTGCGGCAACCGGGTCCAGGCGGCCGTGGTCGCCGAACGCGCCGGTCTGCTCCACCACACCTCGGCGGGCCCGTGAGGCCCCGGCTCCGGCGGCCCCGGCGCCCGGTCTGGCTGGTCCTCGGCGTCGGGATCCCCGCCCTCCAGGCCTTCCTCGAAATCTGCTTCGCCGAGCCGTGGTACGGGCTCTTCGGCGCACTGGCCGCGGCGGCCGCCCCCGTCGCCCTGCTGGCGGCCCACCGCGCACCCCGTGCGGTCTTCCTCGCCACCCTCCCCTGCCTGTACACCGGCATGGACGCCGGCCCCCTGATGGCCCTGTACCCGGTGGCCCTGCACAGCCGCAGCCGCTGGATCCCGGTCCTCTGCGCGATCATCTGGATGTCCGTGAACCAGCAGGCGCCCGTGCACTACCGGTTCAGCCACGCCTTCGACAACACCGCCCATTTCCTCGCCATGACCGGCTACTTCATGCTGTGCGGCGCCCCGGTGCTCCTGGGCCGCCTGCACCGCACCCGTGCCGAGCTCCGGGCCCGCGTCGCGGACCTGGAGGCGGCCCGGGAGCGCGAGGACGCCCTGCTGGCCGGCCAGGTCCTGGCGACCGAGCGGACCCGCCTGGCCAGGGAGATGCACGACGTCATCGCCCACCGGGTGGGTCTGATCAGCGTGCAGTCCGCGGCCCTCGAGGTCACCAGCACCGAGCCGGCCGTCCAGCGGACCGCGCGGGGCATCCGGGAGCTCTCCGCCGCCACGCTCGGCGAACTGCGGCAACTGCTGGGCGTCCTGCGCGCCCCCGGGCGCCCCGACGGCCTGCGGGCACCGCAGCCCAGCCTCGGCGACCTGCCCCAGCTGGTCACCGACAGCGGCCTCGACGTCGACCTCCGGATGGAGGTCCCCCTGGTGGGCCCGGCCGCCGCGACCTGGTCGGGCGCGGTGCAGCACGCGGTGTTCCGCACCGTCCAGGAGGGCCTGACCAATGCCGCCAAGCACGCGCCCGGCGCTCCCGTGGACGTCCACCTCCACGCGACGGACCGTCATCTGCACGTGAAGGTCCGCAGCAGCCGGCCCGCCCCCGGCGCCACCGTCCCCGACCTGCCCGGCAGCGGCCTCGGCATCACGGGACTACGCGAGCGCGCCCGGCTGGCCGGCGGCACCCTCGAAGCCGGCCCGACCCGCGACGGCGGCCACCTCCTGCACGCCGTCTACCCCTGCGGGCCCGCCACCGGAAACGCCTGAGCGCCCCACCCGGACGAACCGGATGGGGCGCTCAGTACCGGGCCGGAGGGGAAACCCCCGCCCGTGAGCAGGTAGGCCATGTCGGACTCGAACCGACAACCAACGGATTAAAAGTCCGCTGCTCTGCCAATTGAGCTAATGGCCCCTGGCGTGCTCACCCCTGAGCATAGCCGGACCGCGCCGCGGAGCCGATCGACTATCCCCTTCGGCCCGCCCGGAGCCCCGCCGGGGCCGCGCCAGGGCCCCGGGAACGGCACAGGGCCCGTCCGACACCGGAGTGTCGTACGGGCCCTGGCCGTCAGTCAGAAGGCGGTGCGGACTCAGCCGTTGCGCTTCCAGCGGGGCTTGTCGTCGCGGCGGCCGCCACCGAAGGAGCCGGAGCCGGAGCCCGACGGACGGTGGTCGTCACGGCGGCCGTACGGGCGGTCGCCGCCACCGGAGCGGAAGCCGCCGGAGGGACGGTCGTCACGACGGTCGCGGTTGAAGCCGCCGCCCGCGGGACGGTCGCCACCGGAGCGGAAGCCACCGGAGGGACGGTCGTCGCGGCGGAAGCCGCCACGGTCGCCACCACGGTCGTCACGACGGTCGCGGTTGAAGCCGCCCGAGGGACGGTCGTCACGGCGGAAGCCGCCACGGTCGCCACCGCGGTCGTCGCGGTTGAAGCCGCCCGACGGACGGTCGTCGCGACGGAAGCCGCCACGGTCGTCACGACGGTCACGGTTGAAGCCACCGCGGTCGTCGCGGTTGAAGCCGCCCGAGGGACGGTCGTCACGGCGGAAGCCGCCACGGTCGCCACCACGGTCGTCACGACGGTCACGGTTGAAGCCGCCCCGGTCGTCACGGTTGAAGCCACCGCGGTCGCGGTTGAAGCCGCCCCGGTCGCCACCGCGGTCGTCACGGCGGTCGCGGTTGAAGCCACCACGGTCGCCACCGCGGTCACCGCGGTCACGACGCTCGTAGTTGCCCCGCTCGTCGCGGTAGGTGGAGCGCTCCTCGGCGGCCGGCGCGGCAGCGGCGGCCACCTCGGCGGCGAGCTCGGCCGAAGCGGCCTCGGCGGCCTCGGCCACCGCGGTCTCCGGGTCCTCGCCACGCTCGCGGGCGGCGCGGGCGACCAGGCGCTCGGCCTCCTCGCGCAGCTCCACGGCGCGGCGCTGGATGCGCTCGAGCTGCTTGGTGAGGTCGGCGACCTCGCGCTCGGCCTGCTTGGCGGCGTTGTTCGCGGAGTCGGCCTGGACCTCGGTCAGCGACCGGGCACCGGTGATCTCGGCGACCTCGGGGTCGAAGGCGCCGGCGCCGCCGACGATGTGGCGCGAGGCGTCCACGCCCGCGTCCTCCATCAGGCGGAAGATCTGGCGGCGCTGGTGCGGCAGGGCCAGGGAGACCACGACACCGGAGCGGCCGGCACGGGCGGTACGGCCCGAGCGGTGCAGGTAGTCCTTGTGGTCGCCGGCCGGGTCGACGTTGAGCACCAGGTCGATGCCGTCGACGTGGATGCCGCGGGCGGCGACGTCGGTGGCGACGAGGACGTTGACGTAACCGTCCTTGAAGTCGGCCAGGGTGCGGGTACGGGCGCCCTGGGTCATGCCGCCGTGCAGCGCGTCGGCCTTCACACCGGACTCGCGCAGCTGCTCGGCGACGCGGTCGGCACCGAGCTGGGTGCGGACGAAGATGATGGTGCGGCCCTTGCGCGCGGCGATGGCCGCGGTCACGGGGGCCTTGTCCTTCGGCTTCACGACCAGGACGTGGTGGGTCATGGTGGTGACGGCGCCGGCGGACGGGTCGACCTCGTGCGTGATCGGGTTCACCAGGTAGCGCTTGACCAGGCTGTCGATCTCGTTCTCCAGGGTGGCGGAGAACAGCAGGCGCTGGCCGCCGGCCGGGACCTGGTCCAGCAGCTCGGTGACCTCGGGCAGGAAGCCCAGGTCGGCCATCTGGTCGGCCTCGTCGAGGACGGCGATCTTGACCTGCTCCAGGGAGCAGGCGCCGCGGTTGATGATGTCCCGCAGGCGGCCCGGGGTGGCGACGAGGATGTCGACACCGCGCTCCAGGGCGTAGATCTGGTTGCCCATGGAGGTACCGCCGCAGACGACCTTCATCTTGAGGCCGAGCACGTCGCCGTAGGGCTGGAGGGCGTCCGCGACCTGCATCGCGAGCTCACGCGTCGGGGTCAGGATGATGCCGCGGGGCTTCTTCTTGTCGGTGTAGCCGCCGGCCAGGGTGGCCAGGAGCGGCAGACCGAAGGAGAGGGTCTTGCCGGAGCCGGTGCGGCCACGGCCGAGGATGTCCTTGCCCGCCAGCGCGTCCGGGATGGTCGCGGCCTGGATCGGGAAGGGGGTGGTGACGCCGTTCTGGGCGAGCTTGCGCACGACGCCCTCGGGCAGACCGAGGTCGCCGAAGGTGATGGTGGGCTCGGAGTCCGCGTCGTCGGCCTCGTCGAGGGAGTCTTCGAGGTCCTCGGCGGTCACGTCGATGTCGACGTCGGCCACCTCGGCCTCGTACGCCTCAAGGGTCTCGTTGGTCTCGAGGGCCTCGAGAGCGTCGTTCTCGGGCATGACGGCACGGTCAGAACTGGAAATGGACATGCGAATGCGAAAACCTTCCGGAGTCTCGGCACGCGCCCAAACTCCGTGAATCGCAAAATCGACCGCCTCAATGCGGTCAGCCACGGCAAGGGAGAGTACGCGCCACGCGGCGCTCTTCGGGTTCGGCGCCGGGCAATGGGATCAAACGATCTATAACCATACGCACCCACCCCCCCTCCTGGCAACTCGATCAGCCCTATACGGGTCCGACCTGCGGTGATGCCGAGGGCTCACCGACCGGGACGGGGTGCTCCCCGCCCGCCTGGGGCTGCCCCTCGGTGGTCTGCGCGGGCGGGCTGGGCTCGGGTGTGTCCTCGGTCGGCGCGGGCGGGCTGGGCGGCGGGGACTGCTCGGGGGTGGTCTGGCCGCCGCCCCCGGTCTGCCCGCCGTCCCCCGGCTCCGGCGGCACCGGTCCGGTCCCCGGCCCCGGGCCCGTCGTACGGGACGGGGTGGGGCCGCCGGCCGGGGCGCCGGCGGTCGGGGTGGCGCCGGGCGCGGCCTTGCCGTCCTTGCCGTCCTTCGCCGCGTCCTTCGCGTCCTCGGCGTCCTTCCCGCCGTGGCCGCCGGCGGCCCGGCCCCGGCCGCCCTGGCCGTGGCCCGACCCACCGGGCGCGTCCGCGCCGCCCTTGGCGTGCTCGGCCGAGGAGGAGGGCGCGGGCTTGCCGGCTTCCTCGCTCACACTCATGCAGCCCGCGGACGCCGCGACCGCGAGTGCGGCGACGGCCAGTCGGACGGGAGCGGGGAACTGGCGCACGGGCGGCACCTCCGGCAGCGAAGACGAGGCGGGTCAATCACCCCAACTCCCGTCACCCCTCCAGGGACACGCGTCCGGGCGGACCGGGCGCCGGGGAATTCGCCCGCACGCCCGCCGTACGCGAGTCCGTACGGGGCGCACCCGGCCCCGCACCCCCGCCGGCGCGGCCGTACGGGGACCCCGGCCCGGCCTACGCCAGCAGCTGTTCGGCCAGCTCCGAGCCGAGGTGCACGCCGCCCAGCCCGATCAGTACCGAGGCGCCGACGTTCGCCACCGCCAGGAACTTCCAGCCGCGTTCGGCCAGCCGCAGCGTCTCGTACGAGAAGGTCGAGTAGGTGGTGAGGGCCCCGCACAGCCCGGTCCCCAGCAGCGCCTGCCAGGCACCGTCCGCGCGCCCGGCCAGCACCGCGCCGGTCAGCACCCCGAGGACGGTCGAGCCGGCCGCGTTGACCGTGAAGGTGCCCCAGGGGAAGACCGAGTCGTGCCGCGCCTGCACCGCACGGTCCGTCAGGTACCGCAGGGGCGCGCCCACTCCGGCCCCGGCCGCCACCAGCAGCCAGTTCCCCGCCGGGGCCGTCACCGCCCCACCCGCCCGGCCAGCGCCCGGGTGGCCGAGGCGGCCAGCCAGACCGCGCCCAGCGCCCCGGCCAGGGTGGCCCCGGCGTACGCCAGCGCCGTACCGGCCTCGCCCCGGTCCAGCAGCCGCGAGAAGTCCACCGCGTAGGTGGAGAAGGTGGTGAAGCCGCCGAGCACACCGACCCCGAGGAAGGGCCGCAGCAGCGGGTGCGCCCGCCGGCCGCCCTCGCTGATCAGCACCATGAGGACGCCGATCAGCCCGCAGCCGAGCACGTTGATCCCGAAGGTGGCCCAGGGGAACGCCCCGGGCGCCGCGGGCCAGGCCAGCGAGACGGCGTACCGCGCCAGCGCGCCCAGCACGCCCCCGGCCGACACCGCGGCCAGCACCGGACCCTGCCGCTCGGCGCGCTGCGCGGGCACGTGCAGGTCGACGTCCGGGTCGATCGCCTCCGCGCCGGGGACCGGCCCGGTCACCCGTACCCCAGGGCGTGCAGCCGGTCGTCGTCGATGCCGAAGTGGTGGGCGATCTCGTGGACCACGGTCACCTCGGTCTCGGCGACCACGTCCTCGCGGGTCTCGCAGATGGCGAGGGTGGGGTTGCGGTAGATGGTGATCCGGTCGGGCAGCACCCCGGCGTACCACTCGCCGCGGTCGGTCAGCGGAGTCCCCTCGTAGAGCCCGAGCAGTTCCGGGTCGCCGGCCGGGGCGTCGTCCTCCACGAACACGGCGACGTTGTCCATCAGCCGTGTCAGCTCCGGCGGGATCCGGTCCAGGGCCTCGGCGACGAGCTCCTCGAACTCCTCACGCGTCATCTCCAGCACCCGGCCATTCTCCCCCGCGGGAGGGCCCCCGCGACCGGCGGGGGGAAACCGTTTTGGCGATACCTCCCCGCATCCCATATGCTTCTCACGTCCCCGACGCGCTGAGAAGCGCGCAGGTGGGCCCTTAGCCCTCATCGTCTAGTGGCCCAGGACGCCGCCCTTTCAAGGCGGTAGCACGGGTTCGAATCCCGTTGGGGGTACGCAGTAATCTGTGCAAGAGTGATCTTGCACAAACAAGGTCCTGTGGAGCAGTTGGTTAGCTCGCCACCCTGTCAAGGTGGAGGTCGCGGGTTCAAGTCCCGTCAGGATCGCTGGAGACCGCAAGGTCCCCGTGGCTGGGTAGCTCAGTTGGTACGAGCGATCGCCTGAAAAGCGATAGGTCGCCGGTTCGACCCCGGCCCCAGCCACCATCGGAAGGCCCCGTCCATCGGACGGGGCCTTCCTGGTTCTCACCCTCCGGTGCCGGCCGCGTCCGCGTCCGAACGGGTCTCGGCCGTACGGGTGTCCGCCGCCGCGCCCGCCCCGGTACCCGCCGCCCGGCGCCAGCGCAGCACGCCGACGGCGAGCGCCCCCGCGGCGACCGTGCCGAGCAGCGCCCAGTCCGGCACCGCGTCCGCGACCGTGCGGACCCGCTCCTCCACGGCGTACGAGTCGTCCACGTCCAGCAGGCCCGGCAGCGCGGAGGCGCCGTCGTACGCCAGGAACATCGCGCCCAGGGCGATGAAGAAGGCCCCGGACAGCAGCGAGGTGGTGTGCAGCTCCAGCCGGCCCGCCCGCAGCACCCGGCCGCGCAGCCAGCGCCGGCGGCCCAGCTCGAACCGCTCCCAGAGCAGGGCCAGCACGAAGAGCGGCACCGCCATGCCGAGGGCGTAGACCGCCAGCAGCACGCCCCCGTAGACCGGGCTGCCGCTGACCGCCGCCACGGTCAGCACGCTGCCCAGGATCGGGCCGGCGCAGAAGCCGGCCAGGCCGTAGACCGCGCCGAGGGCGTAGACGGACAGGGCGGTGGTGGGGCGGATCCGGCCGGAGAGCTCGGCCATCCGCCGGGAGGCGAAGCCCAGGCCCAGGATCTGCGCCAGGCCCAGCACGATGATCAGCCAGCCGCCGATCAGGACCAGCTGGTCGCGGTGGCCGTGGAAGAAGCGGCCGGCGAAGGAGCCGGCGGCGCCCAGCGGGACGAGGGTGGTGGCCAGCCCGGCGTAGAAGATCCCGGTCCGGGCCAGCAGCCGGGAGGCCGAGTCGATCGAGTACGCGAAGAAGGCCGGCAGCAGCAGGGCGCTGCACGGCGAGAGCAGTGCGAGCAGGCCGCCGAGGAAGGCGGCGAGGTAGCCGATCTGCATTCAGCTGCCCTGACCGTTCCGGCCCTGGCCGTTCTTGCCCGGGGCGGTGCCGGCCCCGGCGGCCCGGGCCTTGGCGGTCTCGATGGCGTGCTCGAAGGCGGCCGGGGGCTGGGCGCCCGCGATCGGCTGTCCGTTGACGAGGAAGGACGGGGTGGAGGAGACGCCGATCTTGTAGGCCTCCTCCTGGTCCTTGTGGAGGGCCGCCTCGGCGGCCGGGCTCTTCATGTCGCGGGCGAACCGGGCCGCGTCGGGGACCCCGGCCTGCTGGGCCAGCTCGGCCAAGCGCGCGTCGCCGAAGCCCTTCTCCTTGCTGCCCTCGGCGTAGGCGGCGGCGTGGAACTGCCAGAAGCGGCCCTGCTGTCCGGCGGCCCAGGCGGCCTTCGCGGCGGCCTCGGAGTCGGCGCCGAAGATCGGGTAGTTGCGCCACTCGATGCGCAGGGTGCCGTCCTTGACGTACTTGTCCACGAGCGCGGGCTCGGTGTCGCGGGCGAACTTCCCGCAGTAGCCGCACTTGAAGTCGGCGTACTCGATCATGACGACCGGGGCGTCGGCCCGGCCCTGCGCGAGCCGGTCGCCGGCGTCGCGGCGGGCCAGCGCGAGCAGCCCCTCGTCGGCGGGGGCCGCGGGGGCGGCGGTGCTCCCGGTGGGGGCCGCCGCCTCGCCGGGGGCGGTGGCCTGCCAGGAGAGCAGGCCGAGGGTGACGGCGGCGAGGGCGACCCCGGCGGAGATCATCAGGGGCTTGGTGGCGGACATGGTGCCTTCCTTATATGTGCGGTGGGGTACGTGTACGGGGGCTCGGCCCCCCCTACACCCGCAGCACGCTCAGCTCCACGGGCGTCGGCCCTCGCGGCGTGGCCCCCGTCCCCCGGTCCGCACGGTGCGCCCGGTGCGCTGCCGCACCCGGCCCGGTCGTGGCCCGCAGGTGCCCGGCCAGCCCGCGCTCCCCGCCGGCCGGCACCGTCGCGCCGGCCGCGCCGTCGCCGCGCCCGCCGTCGCACTGCCGCCCCGGCTCGGGTGGGGCCGGAGCCACCCGTGAGGGCGCCTCGTACCCGGCCACGGCCCGATCCGCCGCCGGCCCGCCGGACACCTGGGCGGACGCGGTCCCCGCCAGGGCACCGCCCGCGAGGACGTACGCGAAAAGGGCCACGACCAGGGCCAGGGCACGGCGATGCGCGCGGCGGGAGCGTCGCGGCATGGGATTCCTTCCGGGCGGAGTCGTCCCGAAATGGTACGGCCCGCCCCGTGAAATACGTTCGCCGCCCGGCGCCGATCGGTGAGATCCTTGGCCAGGTATGTCTACTTCCTTCGCCGCCCTGCAGACCCTGCTCGGGGAGCTCTCGCTCCGCGACGCGCACCGCCTCGGCCGCCGCCTCGAGGGGGCCCGGCGCATTCGCAAGCCCGAGGCCCGCCAGGCGGTGCTCGACGAGATCGCCGCCGAGGCCGCGAAGGCCGCCGAGCGGGTGGCCGGGCGTGCCGCGCGCCGGCCCAGGGTCACGTACCCCGAATCGCTCCCGGTCAGCCAGAAGAAGGACGAGATCGCCGAGGCGATACGCGACCACCAGGTCGTGATCGTCGCGGGCGAGACCGGCTCCGGCAAGACCACGCAGATCCCCAAGATCTGCATGGAGCTCGGCCGTGGCCTCAAGGGCATGATCGGGCACACCCAGCCCCGCCGGATCGCCGCCCGCACCGTCGCCGAGCGCATCGCCGAGGAGCTGGGCACCGAGCTCGGCGAGACCGTGGGCTGGAAGGTCCGCTTCACCGACCAGGTCGACCCGGACGCGACCTTCGTGAAGCTGATGACCGACGGCATCCTGCTCGCCGAAATCCAGACCGACCGCGAGCTGCGCGCCTACGACACGATCATCATCGACGAGGCCCACGAGCGCAGCCTCAACATCGACTTCCTGCTCGGGTACCTGGCCCAGCTGCTGCCCAAGCGCCCCGACCTCAAGGTCGTCATCACCTCCGCGACCATCGACCCGGAGCGCTTCTCCCGGCACTTCGGCGATGCGCCGATCGTCGAGGTCAGCGGCCGGACCTTCCCCGTGGAGGTGCGCTACCGGCCGCTCCTGGAGGAGGACTCCGAGGAGTCCGACCGGGACCAGATCACCGCCATCTGCGACGCCGTGGACGAGCTCCAGGCGGAGGGCCCGGGCGACATCCTCGTCTTCCTCTCCGGCGAGCGGGAGATCCGCGACACCGCGGACGCGCTCATCAAGAAGAAGCTGCGCTTCACGGAAGTGCTGCCGCTGTACGCCCGGCTCTCGCACGCCGAGCAGCACCGCGTCTTCCAGCAGCACTCCGGCCGCCGGATCGTGCTGGCCACCAACGTCGCCGAGACCTCGCTGACCGTCCCGGGCATCAAGTACGTGATCGACCCGGGCACCGCCCGCATCTCCCGCTACAGCCACCGCACCAAGGTGCAGCGGCTGCCGATCGAGCGGATCAGCCAGGCCAGCGCCAACCAGCGCAAGGGCCGCTGCGGCCGTACCTCCGACGGCATCTGCGTCCGGCTGTACTCCGAGGACGACTTCACCACCCGCCCGGAGTTCACCGACGCCGAGATCCTGCGCACCAACCTGGCCTCCGTCATCCTCCAGATGACCGCGGCGGGCCTGGGCGAGATCGAGAAGTTCCCCTTCATCGACCCGCCGGACCACCGCAACATCCGCGACGGCGTGCAGCTCCTCCAGGAGCTCGGCGCGCTGGACCCGGCGGAGAAGGACCCCAAGAAGCGGCTCACCCCGCTGGGCCGGCAGCTCTCGCAGCTGCCGGTGGACCCGCGGCTGGCCCGGATGGTCGTCGAGGCGGACAAGAACAACTGCGTCCGCGAGGTCATGGTCATCGCGGCGGCCCTGTCCATCCAGGACCCGCGCGAGCGGCCCTCGGACAAGCAGACCCAGGCCGACCAGAACCACGCCCGCTTCAAGGACGAGACCAGCGACTTCCTCTCGTTCCTCAACATGTGGCGCTACGTCCGCGAGCAGCAGAAGGAGCGCGGCTCGTCCTCGTTCCGCCGGATGTGCAAGCAGGAGTACCTGAACTTCCTGCGGATCCGGGAGTGGCAGGACATCTACTCGCAGCTGCGCACGGTCGCCAAGGGCATGGGCATCCACGTCAACGAGGGCGACGCCCCCGAGACGAGCGTGCACATCTCGCTGCTGGCCGGCCTGCTCTCGCACATCGGTCTCAAGGACACCGACAAGAACGAGTACCTGGGGGCCCGGTCCGCCAAGTTCGCGATCTTCCCGGGCTCGGCGCTCTTCAAGAAGCAGCCCAAGTTCCTGATGTCGGCGGAGCTGGTGGAGACCTCACGGCTGTGGGCCCGGGTCAACGCCAAGGTGGAGCCGGAGTGGGTCGAACCGCTCGCCCAGCACCTGATCAAGCGCACGTACAGCGAACCGCACTGGGAGAAGGACCAGGCGGCCGTCATGGCGTACGAGAAGGTCACGCTGTACGGCGTGCCGATCGTCGCGCAGCGGAAGGTCAACTACGGCCGGATCGACGCCGAGGTCTCGCGCGACCTGTTCATCCGCAACGCGCTGGTCGAGGGCGACTGGCGCACCCACCACAAGTTCTACGCCGACAACCGCAAGCTGCTCACCGAGGTCGAGGAGCTGGAGAACCGGGCGCGCCGCCGCGACATCGTCGTGGACGACGAGACCCTGTTCGACTTCTACGACCAGCGGATCCCCGAGCACGTGGTCTCGGGCGCGCACTTCGACTCCTGGTGGAAGCACAAGAAGCGGGAGGAGCCGGAACTCCTCGACTTCGAGCGCGAGATGCTGCTGACGGAGAAGGCGGCCGGGGTCACCAAGGCCGACTACCCGGACTCTTGGCGCCAGGGGCATCTCAAGTTCCGGGTGACCTACCAGTTCGAGCCGGGCGCGGACGCGGACGGCGTGACCGTCCAGATCCCGCTCCAGGTGCTGAACCAGGTCACCGACGAGGGCTTCGACTGGCAGATCCCGGGCCTGCGCGAGGAGATCGTCACCGAGCTGATCCGGTCCCTGCCGAAGCCGATCCGCCGGCACTACGTACCGGCGCCGAACTTCGCGACCCGCTTCCTCGACACGGCCGTACCCCTGCAGGAGCCGCTGCCGGTCACCCTGGCGCGCGAGCTCCAGCGGATGGTCGGGGTCCCGGTCTCCGCCGAGGACTTCGACCTCGGCCGGATCCCCGACCACCTGAAGATCACCTTCCGGATCGTCGACGAGCGGCGCAAGAACCTCGCCGAGGACAAGGACCTCGAAGCCCTGCGGCTGAGGCTGAAGCCGAAGGCCCGCCAGGCCCTGTCCAAGGCCGCCGCGGCCACCGCCGAGCGGGCGGGCGGCGAGTCGGTGGAGCGCGCCGGGCTGACCGACTGGACGATCGGCAGCCTGAGCCGGGTCTTCGAGACCCGGCGGGCCGGTCAGCCGGTGAAGGCCTACCCGGCGCTGGTGGACGCGGGCGAGACCGTCTCGGTACGGCTCTTCGACACCGAGGCCGAGCAGCAGGAGGCGATGTGGCGGGGCACCCGCAAGCTGATCCTGCTGAACATCCCGGTCAACCCGGCGAAGTTCGCCTCGGACAAGCTCACCAACCAGCAGAAGCTCGCCCTGTCCCGCAATCCGCACGGCTCGGTGCAGGCCCTCTTCGAGGACTGCGCCACCGCCGCGGCGGACCGGCTGATCGCCGACCACGGCGGCCCGGCCTGGGACGAGGAGTCGTACCGGAAGCTCTACGACCGGGTCCGCGCGGACCTGGTGGACGCGACGGTGCGCACGGTCGGCCAGGTGCAGCAGATCCTGGCCGCCTGGCAGGCCTGTGAGCGCCGCCTGAAGGCCACGAACAGCCTGGCCCTCCTGGAGAACGTCCAGGACGTCAGGACGCAGCTGGCGGCCCTCGTGCCGGCCGGCTTCGTGACGCTGACGGGGCTCAAGCGGCTGCCCGACCTGATGCGTTACCTGGTGGCCGTGGACCGGCGCCTCCAGCAGATGCCCACGGGCGTCCAGCGGGACGCCACGCGCATGGCCAAGGTGCACGAGATGCAGGACGAGTACGCCTGGCTGCTGGAGCAGCTGCCCAAGGGCCGGCCGGTGTCCGCGGAGGTCCGGGAGATCCGCTGGATGATCGAGGAACTGCGGGTCAGCTACTTCGCCCACGCCCTCGGCACGGCCTATCCGATCTCCGACAAGCGGATCGTGAAGGCCGTGGACGCGGCTGCCCCGTGATCGGGTTCGACCGCACCCCCTGACCTGCTGTACAGTCTGATTCGCAGCCGCCCGGCGGTCGCAAATCAAGGTCCTGTGGAGCAGTTGGTTAGCTCGCCACCCTGTCAAGGTGGAGGTCGCGGGTTCAAGTCCCGTCAGGATCGCTTTCCTCTGAAGCCCGGACGCGAGGGCCGCCTCCACCACCCCCTCAAGCCGC